>DATIYR010000226.1:0-22720 GCA_035517535.1 Terriglobales bacterium | reverse complement strand
AGCGTAGTAATCAATGACCTGACCCTTGGTGAAGCCGGTTGCGGGATAGAAGACCTTGTCGAGGTTGGTCAGCTTGAGCTGCTTGCCTTCGATTTCGATGATCTGGTCAGCGGGCATGTGGATTCGGTGCTTGGATGCGATATGCATCAATAATGCTTACGAAAAACAGTTAACCCGAAGGGCACGAAGTTACACGAAGGCTGAAAACGGATCCCGACCCTATGCGTTGGCTTTGATCATTTGCTCGGCATGCTTGAGCGATGTGTCGGTCAACTTGGCGCCACTAAGCATGCGGGCGATTTCTTCTGTGCGCTCTTCGCCGGTGATGAGATGCACCGTAGTTTTAGTGCGGCCGGCGATCTGTTTTTTCTCGATTAAGTAATGATGGTCGGCGAAGGTGGCGATCTGCGGCAAGTGCGTGACGCAGATGACCTGGTGCGCGCGCGCGAGCTCTTTCAGCTTCTTGCCGACAGCTTCGGCGGCGCGGCCGCCAATTCCGGTATCGATTTCGTCGAAAACGAGGGTGCGCTGGGCTGAGCTGCGCTTTTTCGTTGAGCCGGATTCCACGCTGGCTTTTAGCGCCAGCATCACGCGCGAAAGTTCGCCGCCGGATGCGATCTGATCCAGCGGATGCAGCGGCTCGCCAGGATTGGTCGAGATGAGATATTCGGCCTGATCGAACCCGGCCGCAGTCCAGTTGGTTTCGTCGTCCGTGCCGCTGAGCTCGATGCGGAACTGGGATTTCATCGCGAGTTCATTGATTTCGGATTCGACGTGCTTTGGCAGCTTCTTTGCGGCTTCGTAGCGCTTCTTCGAGATGGCGCGGGCGTGCTGCAAGTATTCGTCTCCCGCTTTGGCGAGATCAGTGCGGAGTTGCTGCAGAATTTCGTCCTTATTTTCGATCTCGGAAAGCTTGCGGGAAACGTCTTGGCCGAGATGGATCACGTCTTGCAACGTTGGGCCGTACTTGCGTTTCAGTCGATCGAGCGATGCCAGGCGATCTTCCATTTGAGCGAGATGCTCGGGCGAAGACTCGATGCCGCCGGCATAGTCGCGCAGGCTCGCGCCCACGTCTTCCACGCTGATGCGGGCCGTTTCAAGGGAGGCGAGAGCCTCCTGAAATTTCGGCTCGTAGCGCGCGAGTTCCTCGATCTGCTTCTGCGCAGAGCGCAGCGTGGCCGAAGTGGAGCCTGCGCCTTCGTAAAGAAGATCGAAAGCGTTCATGGCCGCACTGTAGATTTTTTCGGCGTTGGCAAGCACACGTTTTTCGGTTTCGAGGCGCTCGTCTTCGCCTGACTGCAGGTTCGCGTCCTCTATTTCGCACTTCTGAAACGCCCAGAGATCGACCAGGCGGAGGCGCTCCTGCTCGCCTTGGAGAAGTTCGTCTATGCGCGACTTGACTTGCTTCCATTGATCGAAGGCGTGCTCCAGCGAATCGAGCTGCGTTCCGGCGAATTGATCGAGAAGTTCGAGCCGGACCGCAGCATCGAACGAGACCAGCGATTCATTCTGCGCGTGGATACTCGCAAGATGCGGTGCAAGCTGCTTGAGCAGGGCAACAGTCGCGGGCTGATTATTTACGAAAACGCGGCCCTTGGCGGAAATTTCGCGGCGAACTATGACGCCAGAATTGTCAGCGTCAATTCCGTTTTCTTCGAGGATGTGGGCGACGGTCTTCTCAGATCCGGACTCGACTTCGAATACGGCGGAGACCACGGCGCGTTCGGCTCCGAAGCGGACCACATCTGGAGAAGCTTTGCCGCCGAGGAGAAGGGCGAGGGCGTCGATCAGCATGGACTTGCCCGCGCCAGTTTCGCCAGTGAGAAGATTCAGTCCAGCACCGAACTCGACGGCCACGTTCTCGATGACGGCGAAGTTTTCAAGGCGCAGTTCGACGAGCACGACCCGTCCTGGAAGCGAAGAAGTTGAGCGCAGGATAGCATGAAAAACCGGTGGCTAGTGATTAGTGATTAGTGGCTAGTCTGTTTCCCGTCAGGTAACGGCGAGCGGAGCGATTAAACGGACTTTTCGGGGGCTGGCGCTTTGGCAAAAAGAATTTCAAAGACGAGCAAGCCCGCGCCCACAACAATCGCGCTATCGGCGACGTTGAAGGCCGGCCACTGATATGACCCGATGTAAACGAGCAGGAAATCGACGACGCGGCCGCTCAGCAGGCGGTCCCAGAGATTGCCCAGCGCTCCGCCGAGAATCAGCGACAGGCCGACAGCGGTGGCGGTCATGGTGTGGCTGCTGCGCCAGAGCAGGGCAGAAACGATGACGAGGGCGACGATAGAAAAGGTTACGAGCAGCGCAATCTTCCATTCCGCAGGCGACTCGGCAAAGAGGCCGAAGGCGGCGCCGCGGTTCTCAACGTGGGTGATATAGAAAACGCGCTGAATGATGGTGATGCTGTCGTGCAGCGAGATATCCTTGGCGACGAGCCATTTAGTATAGCGGTCGAGGAGGAGTACCCCGAGGGCGATGAGCAGGGTGAATCGACGCATTTCTGATTAGATTTTAGCAGGGGTTATTTGGGCCATGTCTTCAGGCCTGTCATTCCGAGCGAAGCCGAACAATTCGCGGTGCGAATCGTTCGGCGCAGTCGAGGAGCCTGCTGTTCTCCGAGCGGCTTCTAGGCGGAGTGTTGCGTGCTCCTGGTTTGGAAAACAGCAGATTCCTCGCTCTACGCTCCGCTGGCGCTTCGGAATGACATCAGGAGAGGGTTGCGGATCCGGATCAGGCTCGCATGTAGCCGTGCCGTTTCTTGTCTTGCTGCGCTCACAAACAGCAGATTCCTTGCTCTACGCTCTGCTGGCGCTTCGGAATGGCAACGATGTACGCGTGCATGTGGCGTAAGACAGTGTTGCTGCGTGGAGGAAACTGCAGATTCCTCGCTCTACGCTCCGCTGGCGCTTCGGAATGACATCAGGATGGAGTAGAAGAGGCTTCGATCTCCTTCACCACAGGGGTACACCGCTCGCACAGCGTAGGGTACTTAGGGTCTTCACCCAGGCGAGTCGAGTAATTCCAGCAGCGTTCGCATTCTTTGCCGGCGGCTTTGGCGACCTCGACGGCGAGGTGCCCGGTTCCGTTGCGCGACGGGCCGCACTCGAGATCGACCTGAGAAACGATGAAGGCATAGCGCAGGTCAGGTTTGTAGCGCTCCAGCACTGGATAATAGGGATCGGAAGCCGTGACCTTCACCTGGGCTTCGAGGCTCTTGCCGATTTCCTTTTTGTTCCGCGCTTCTTCAAGCGCTTTCAACACTTGATCGCGCACGGCCAGCAATTTCGACCAGTCTTCCTGCTGCTTAGGGTCTTCGAGCGGAACGTCTTCCCCGAGGACATCTTTGGCGTCGGAAAATTTTGCCAGGTGAACGCTGGCCGGACGGGAATCAAGCTTAGGCAGGTATTGCCAGACTTCGTCGCAGGTGAAGCTCATGATGGGCGCGAGTAATCGCGTCAGGGCTTCGCCGATCCGCCACAGAGCGGTTTGTGCGGCTCGGCGGCCTTGGGATCTCTTGCCATAGGTATAAAGTCGGTCCTTTACGATATCGACGTAGAAGGCGCTGAGATCGACCACGACGAAATGGTTCACCGCGTGGTAGATCTTGTGGAAGGCAAACTCTTCATACCACCGGACTACGTCTGCCACGAGTGACCAGGTCTTGCGGAGAATGTATTGGTCGACGGCTTCGAGCTGATCGAACGGAACCGCATCGCGAGCCGGATCAAATCCTTCCAGATTGCTGAGCACGTAGCGGAAAAGCTTATTGCGGATGTCGCGATACGTGTCCGCGATCCGCTGCATCAGGTTTTCGGAGCCGACGACGTCTTCGCGGAAATCTACCGAGGCGACCCAGAGGCGAACGATTTCTGCGCCCATGCGCTTGGCGATATCGACTGGGTCGACGTCGTTGCCGCGCGACTTCGACATTGCTTGGCCTTTTTCATCGAGCGTCCAGCCGGGCGTGACCACGCCTTTGTAGGGGGCGCTGCCGTGCGCCGCCAGCGAGCAGAGCAGGGAAGACATGAACCACCCGCGGTATTGGTCGCCGCCTTCGAGGTACACATCGGAGGGCCAGGGCTGGTTGGCTTCGTTCTTGGTCTCAACTAAGTAGCTGCAGCCCGATTCAAACCAGACGTCGAGGATATCGGCTTCCTTCTGGAATGAGGTTCCGCCGCATGGGCATTTTGCGCCATCAGCCAGATGGTCGGCTTCGGGCGTGTACCAGGCGTCGGCGCCAGACTTCGCAAAAAGCGCAACGATGCGTTTGTTCACCTCCGGGTCGTTCAGCGCCTGATTGCACTTGGTGCAGACGAAGATCGCGATGGGCACGCCCCAGACGCGCTGGCGGGAGACGGTCCAATCGGGCCGGGTCGCGATCATGTTGCTGATGCGCTCTTCGCCCCAGGCCGGGTCCCACTTAACTTTTTTCACTTCATCGAGCGCGCGGGAGCGGAATGTGCTTTGCGCTCCGTCCATCTCTCGAAGTACCTCAGCGACCTTTTCGTCGTCAGTTGCGGCGTTCGAGCCCGGCATCGGCGTTTCCATCGAAATAAACCACTGCTCGGTGGCACGGAAGATCACTGGATTATGGCAGCGCCAGCAGTGCGGATAGGAGTGCTCGAGTTTTTCTTCGTGCAGAAGCGCGCCACGAGATTTCAAAAGCTCGATGATCGGCTGATTGGCTTTGAAAACCTGCAAGCCATCGTATTCCGGAAGACCATTGTGGATTTTCCCGGCGGCATCGACGTCGCAAGTCGGATCAAGCTTGTAGCGCTGGCCGGTCACGAAGTCTTCCGCGCCATGCGAAGGCGCGGTGTGGACCACGCCGGTGCCGGTGTCCATGGTGACGTAATCGGCGATCACACCGAGGATCTTGCGGCGCTCCCAGGGCAGAAATGGATGGTAGAAGTACGTGTGCTCCATCACCTGGCCGGGGAACTTGGCCACAGCCTCTGCGTCGGGGAAGCCGCATTTCTCCGCAATGCTCTTGGAAAGCTTCTCGGCGACGATGTAGATCGCGTCTGCAGCTTCGAGGGCCACATATTCTTCGGTGGGATGAAACGCTACGGCCATCGAAGCCGGAATTGTCCAAGGAGTTGTGGTCCAGATGATCGTGTAAACCGGCTTCTGGCCGTGGATGCGCGCATCTGCCAGAGCAAGATCAATCGTCCGAGGATCAGATTCCAAGCGGTAGCGAACGTAGATCGCCGGGCTGGTATGGTTTTCGTATTCGACTTCGGCCTCGGCGAGCGCGGTGCGGTCGTGCATGCACCAGTAGACCGGGCGCAATCCCCGATACACGAAGCCTCGCTCGAAAAATTTATAGAAAGTTTCGAGCACGACCGACTCGTATTCGGGAGTCATGGTCGAATACGGCTTGTCGAAGCGTCCCAGAACCCCTATACGTTTGAACTGTTCTCGCTGTAGATTGAGATATTTTTCCGCGTATTTTCGACACTCCAGGCGAACGTCCACAGGGCGCATCTGCAACTTTTTGCCGCCGAGTTGTTGATCGACCTTTATTTCGATCGGGAGGCCGTGGCAGTCCCAGCCGGGAATGTAGGGCGCGTCGAAACCGGCCATATTTTTTGACTTGACGATGAAATCCTTCAAGCACTTGTTGAGGGCATGGCCGAGGTGGATGGGGCCATTCGCGTAGGGAGGGCCATCGTGCAGGACATACAAAGGCGCCCCCTTGCGGGCCTCGCGAAGCCGCTCGTAGAGCCGCATTTCGGCCCAGCGCTCCAGGATTTTAGGCTCATTCTGGGGTAGGTTGGCCTTCATGGGGAAGGCGGTTCTAGGCAGGTTGATGGTAGCTTTCAGGTCCACTCGGTGGGAGCTCCAAACGGTTGATGTACTTCATTATAGGGAGCAATCAGACGGGCGTCTATTGATGGCCGGCGTTGCTGAATACGGCAAACCCCGCGGGAATTTACATACTTTTGGCTATAAATTTACCGGTTCGAGAAATGCCAACAAGAGGTATCATGTAAAACACTTTGGTGCCGGAGGGTGCGGCCAACATCCGCAATGTTTACCGCCGAGTGTACAATTTCCGCGAGGTTACATTTTTCGGAAGTGAGCATCTAATCTGGAGTAGTTGGAAGCGTCATTTGGGCCGTGGGTACATGGGCGGCTTCCAACGCGTTATCAGTGAGGTCACCGGCTGTGCAACTTGATCGGGATGCTCATCACCTAAGAGATTAGAATCGCAGCCAGCAACTGGCCCCAGAGAAGGACCAGAGACTGGCTCGTAAGCTCAGGACTCGGGTAAGATAATGGCAACTTTGGAATTTAAACCACCGCAAAGCTCCGCGCCCGAACCAGAATTGAATCTGCTCATGCCGAAAGGCTTTGAGCCTTCATTGTGGGACTCGCTTCGCCAGAACTTCAAAGACACGTTCTTCGCCAAGAAGCAGCCACCACTTGTGTTGACGTCGAAGCCGGTCCCGGTAAAGGACATCTGGGGCTTCTACGATCACAAGAAGAGTGGCGCCGCGTATTCGACGATTGCGCACATCGTGGTGATGAGCTTGATTCTGGTAGGAACCTATTACATCGGCAAGACCGTCGTGCAGAAACCGCCGGAGCAGGTGACGCTGGTTGCTCCAGTGGATGTGCCCATCATGAAGCCTTCTCGCCAGGAAGTGGCAGGGGGTGGCGGCGGCGGCGACCGGGACATACTCAAGGCGCCGAAGGGAAGGATTCCGAAACAATCGCTTGAGCAGATTACGCCTCCGGCGATCGTGGTCAGAAACGATCACCCGAAGCTTGCGGTTGCGCCGACAGTGGTCGTGCCTCCGCAGGTGAAGTTGGCCATGGCGAACACCCTGAACCTCGGCAATCCGACCGCTGCCATGCCCTCCGGGCCGCCTTCGAACGGCACAGGCTCAGGAGGAGGAATCGGCTCTGGTGACGGCGGCGGAATCGGAGTTGGTTCGGGACCCGGCGTTGGTGAAGGCCGCGGCGGCGGTATTGGCGGCGGAGTTTTCCGGATTGGCGGCGGCGTAACCGCGCCGAAGGCGATCTTCGATCCTGATCCGGAATATTCAGAAGAAGCGCGCAAAGCCAAGTATCAGGGAACGGTTGTGCTGAGCTTGATTGTCGGCGCAGACGGCCTGCCGCGCGATATCCGCGTAGCCCGCAGCGTGGGACTAGGGCTGGATGAAAAAGCCATTGAGACGGTTAAGACGTGGAAGTTCGACCCCGGCACCAAGGACGGCAAACCGGTTGCGACATATGCCACGATTGAGGTCGCGTTCCACCTGTATTGATTCGGGTTGATTTCTAGAAGGCCTGACTTCGGTCAGGCCTTTATTTTTGCCCTTCAACTATTCCTTTAACTCGACGTGAGTAATGTTAGCGATCGGACGGCCGAGGAAGAGCTTGCCGAGGCGCTGAAATTTCTGAGTGGAATCGGTGACGAAAAATTGAATCGGCGATTGCCGATTTTTTTCGACACGTTCCGGCTCGTTATCTAAAAGCTTCGAAACGGCGAGCGCGGTTGATTCGGCGGAATCAACTAATGTCACGCGCTCGGGAACCACGCGATGGAGAAGCGGCTTGAGCAGCGGATAGTGAGTGCAGCCGAGCAGCAGTACATCGGCTGAGCCGAAAGCGCCGGCGAAAGCCTCGGCCAGATAGATTTTCGCAACCTGCTCCGTGACCGGATGGTTGATCCATCCTTCTTCGACCAAAGGAACCAACAACGGACATGCTTTCTCGCAGGATTCTATCTGAAAGTCTGCCAGCGCATTCTGATAAGCGTGACTGCAGATGGTGGCTTCAGTTCCAATGACCACCGCTTTTCGGTTGCGTGATGCGGCGGACGCCTGCTGCGCGCCCGGCTCGACTACGCCTAACGCTTTTGTAGAAACAGCGTCGCGAATTTGCGGCAATGCGAGGGCGGTTGCGGTGTTGCAGGCAACGACGAGCAGTTCTGCCCCTTGCTGCTCGAGAAATCGAGCGGCTTCGCAGGCGTACTTGGCCACAGTCTCAACAGACTTCGAGCCGTAGGGAAGGCGGGCGGTGTCGCCAAAGTAGAGATATTCGGCGCCGGGAAGAACTTGAAGTAAAGCTTTAAGGACGGTAAGTCCGCCGAAGCCGGAATCGAAGACTCCGATTTTAGGCGAAGAAGTCATTCCGAGTTCGAGGACCTGATTTTGAGCGGCGAAAACACTTCGGCGAGGTCCTTTGAAACCGCGCAACATTTTCCCGGAGGAATGGATGCTCCATGTGGGCAGGTCTTCGGATGACCCAAGAAGGTGCAAATTTTATCCGTTGCTTCCGGCGAGAGGATGTGCTCGAACTTGCACGCCTGCTGCTCGATTTCAGTCTCGCTGTCCATGGCGAGGCTGTCGGTGAACAGGCGCTCGGCGAGACGGTGGCGACGGATGATGTCGCCGGCGCGCTGGCGGCCCTTGACAGTGAGGTTCACTATCATGCTGCCATCGCCGATGGAAACGCCCCCGGGCTTGAGTGCGTCATGGCAGGGATTCATGAAGGACTTGTGATCATGCTGAATGGGTGGGTGCGGCTGGGTTTCGACCAATCCGAGCTCGCACAATTTTTCGACGGCAATTCCTACCGGTAAGGCGCCGTGAACTTCCATGTGCTCGATTTCGGCGATCTGTTTGTGTTCCTGCAAAACCCAAAGTTCTTCGAGTACTTCTTCAAGCTGCTCTTCGTCGGCCATGGCGAAAACTTCCTGCGCGGCGATCTTCCCGTGGTGCAGTTCAATCCGGCGGTCGCCGAGGCGCGCGACGACGGGATCGTGCGTGACCATCACAATGGTGCGGCCTTGGCCGTGCAGATCGCGCAGAAGATCGAGCACAATTTGCTCGTTCATGGCATCGAGATTGCCGGTGGGCTCGTCGGCGAGAATAATTTTGGGATCGTTGATCAGTGCGCGGGCGATGCAAACGCGTTGCTGCTCTCCACCAGAAAGCTGCGCGGGCAAGTGGTGCGGACGGTCCTGCAGGCCAACGCGCGCTAACGCTTCGAGCGCTTCTTGCTCATCCGTCATGCTGTGAAAATATTGCGCGAGCATGACGTTTTCGACAGCGGTGAGATAAGGGATCAGGTGAAACTGCTGGAACACGAAGCCGATTTTCTCGGCGCGGATGCGGGTGAGTTCGTTGTTGCTGAGTTGGGCGACATTTTCGCCGTCGAGCCAGATTTCGCCCTGGCTGGGACGGTCGAGGCAGCCCACGAGATTCACCAGCGTAGATTTGCCCGAGCCGGATGGGCCCATGACGGCGATCCATTCGCCCGGCTCGACGTGCAAAGAAAAATTATCCAGCGCGCGGATGGTGCCGCCGGGAGCGTCGGCGCGTGCCGGATAAAGCCTGCTGACGTTGTTGATCCGAATCATTATTCGCCCCTCAAGATCATAGCGGGCTGAATCTGGCGCAGCAATCGCAAGGGAAGCAACGTGGCCAAAAGCGTGACCAGCAGGCAGCCGATCAAAACGGGCGGGAGAACGTCGAAGCGGGGGGTAACCGGAGCGTGAAAGTTGACGCGGCCGATCCAGGCGGCAATGCCGATACCGGCCGCGAAGCCCACCAGCGCGCCGATCAAGGCAAGTATGACCGCCTCGCCGGAAATGAAAAGTGCGATGAGGCGGTCGGATGCGCCGATGGCTTTCATGATGGCGAAATCGCGGCGGCGGTCGAAGAGCCAGCCGGTGAGCGTGGCGAGAACGCAGAGCGCGGCGGTGATGATGATGAAAACCGCCGACCAGAGTAGGGTTGAGCGCGTTTTGCCGAGAATGTTGGCCTCGCCTTCGGTGACTTGGCGAACGGGATGGACATCGGCGCTGGGAATATTCTTTTGCAGAGTTGAAAGCAGGGAAGAGACTTCAGTCGCCGAACCGTATGCAGCAATTTCGACTACAGAGGGCTGCAGGCCAGTCCAAGTTTCGAAATCGGCAAGGGATAAATATACGCGGCTGTCTTCACCGGCGCCGGTGCGGACGGTGCCTGCGGGCGAGAGTTGAAGCGTGCGGCCCAGGTAATCGAGTGCGAATGATTTGCCGTCGGGAATGATCACTTGGGCGGCCCGGACGCCGACAAGCGCCTGTAGCCGATGGTTAGGCCACGCAGAGACTGACCACCAGGGATTCAGTTTTCGTACTAAGTCGAAATTGGTTCCGGCGACGACCACCGGTTGGCCGCCGCTTGTACGCGCGACCGCGTAGGCGAAGGGAACGACAAGGCCACGAGTGCCGACCACAGAGTTAATGCGGTCGAGATCAGCCGGCGCGAAGCTGGCGCCGGATTTCGCTTCGACAATAATGTTCGCCCCAAACCCGCGAAACTCCTTGCGCAGCTTGGATTGCACGTCGATGAAAATGTTTAGCATTGCGGTGGCCGCGGCGGAAGCCACTACGATTGCGAGCAAGGCTGAAATAGCGGTGCGCTTGCGCAGCATAGCGGCGCGAATCAGCATGCGGAAAAACATGGGCGTGCTATTGCGATGAGTGCGGGGGCTCATGCTTCTCCCCGCAACGCGAGAACTGGATCGTATTTGACGGCGCGGCGAATGGCGGCGGCGCTGCCCATGAAGGTGACCACGACGGCAATTCCTAAGACCAGCGGCAGCAACACAGGTTCAACCGCAATGCCCGAGCCGAAAATTGCGTACCCGAGTTTATGCGCCAGCAACGCCCCGCCGGCAAAGCCGACCAGCCCTCCGGCGCACGCGAGCAGCACGGATTCAGTGATGAAGATTGCGGAAAGCATGAAATGTCCGGCACCCAATGCTTTCATCAATCCGATTTCTTCGCGGCGTTCGAACATGGCGGTGGCCATCGCGGCTGAGACGGCGAGGCCGGAGGTAAAAAGCGCGGCCAGAGTGATCAGCAGCATCAGGCCTTCAATGCGCGAGAGCACTTTACCTTCGTTCTGCTCGACTTGGCGAATCTGCTCGGCGTGCGAGTGCGGAATGGCTTCTTCCAGTTGGTAAGCGATCGATTGCGGATAAGGCGAGCAGTACCAGCGGTCGCGGTCGGCAGGGCTGAGCGTATCAGGATTGCGGCGGGCGAAGGCGTCTTCAGGCTTCGTGACCGCGCTCACGAAAATTTTACTGACTGCACCGGGCTGCTGAGCGATGGCTTGGGCGACGGCAAGGGGCGCGATGATTTGGCTATCTTCGATGCCGCCGGTCGAAAGAATGCCGGCGACGCGATAAGGTTTGCCGTTAACTTGGATTTGCTGACCGGCGCTTATGTCTTGTACGCGAGCAAGCTTTTCGCCGATGAGAACATCGCCCGAATCACCAGCCGGCCACGAACCCTCAACCTTCCACCAGGGAAACGTGCTTCTTGCTCCTTCGGTAAAATGGTCATCCCCGAACTTTAGCGATTTCGCGAAATAAGTTCCGAGCAGGGTCGTTTCTGTGCTCCCGAGTTTGACGTTGACGGGCAGTTCGGGCGTGAATGCGGCGATGTTATTTCGCCAGAAAATGCCCTTGATCTTTGGCAGGTCGGTTTCATTCAAATATGCGCCACCGGCGGGCTTGAGGTTAACGCTGCCGATTTGAACGTCGAGAGTCGAGTCTTGAGGTGTGACGATGATGTTGGCGCCGTAAGTGCGAAGCTCGCGGCTGATTTTGTCGCCGATGTCGGTTGCGATGGCGATCATCGCGGTCGAAACCGCAGCGCCGAGAGTGATGGCGGCCGCGACCAGGAGCTTACGGCGCGTCTGCCGGCGGAAAGATTCGTAAACCAGTCTGGCGAACATAGGTAAAGCCTTTAACCGCAGAGCGCGCGGAGTTCACGCCGGGTGCACTGAGAAAACCTCAAACCAGTCACCGCAAAGAGCGCAAAGGAATCCGCAAAGGGCGCAAAGAAAATCGAATGCAAATAGCAAGCTATTGCTGAAACAATTTTGCGCGTGCTGCAACATCGGATTCGTGAATCACGATATCGTTCCCGTTGACGCTGGACTGCAACGGAATGGGATTGCACCCGCCGGGAGAGCCGACCGATTGCGACGTAATGGGCGATGCGCAATTCTTGCAAATCAAGCCATTAGGACCCTTATAAAATCCCACGGGGCCACAAATCTCGCAGGCGTCGAACACGGCGACTACTTTTCCGTCCGGTTTCTTGTAGAGAAGGAAGCGCACTTCAGTACCGTCTTCGCGCGCCTGGAAACGATGCAGGTCGCCGTCTTCCATTTGCCCAAGCGGAATACTGAGCACGCCATTCGTGAAGCTGACTTCGGTCGCGGGCGAAAGCGCGTTGACGTTTTTCGCATAGATAAATTCCGCCGTGACCAGCACGATGAAAATAAATGAGGTCGCGTATACTGCGCTCATCCACAGGCGCTCGCGGCGGGCGCTCCATACGGCTTTGCGGCGCTGGGCGGCGGATTCCGGCAAAGGCGCGGGCTGTCGGCGGCGCGCCTCAAACAGCACCATCAAGGCCGCCAATGCGAGAATGGTGGCGAAGAAAAACCATTCATTGCTGACGATCGGGCCAATGACGGCCATCTCGCGCTTCGACGAAGGCAGCACGCCATATTCCGACAGCTCATGCAAGCCGGAGACGAGCAGCTGTGCGGCCACGAAGAACAGAATCACTGTGGTGACGCGGAAAAACTTCTGCAGATTAATGCGCACGCTGCCCTTGATGAACATCACGCCGAAGAGAATTGCGGCGAGTACACCCAGCGATGTGCCGATGAAGCTGAGGAGTGCGCTGGTCTCGAGCGAAACGGCGGAAAGAATTAGCACGGTTTCTGCGCCCTCGCGAAGGACCATCAAAAAGACGAACAGAAAGATTCCCAGCTGCGAGCCGCGGCCGGCGAGCGAACCGACTTTGTTTTCGATTTCGCCTTTGAGCTTGCGGCCGGTCTTCATCATGAACACGATCATGGTCGCGACGAAGAATGCGGCCCCGAGCATGACCCAGCCTTCGAAAAGATCTTCGCTGACCTGGAAGCGGGAGAGCAGAATGGCGACGCCGATGCTGGCAACGAACGCCGCCGCCAGGGCGGCGAACACTGAGCGCCGCAGGTCCTGGCGCTGAATCTTATTCAGATAGGCGAGCGTAATGCCTACGATGAGCGCGGCTTCGACGCCCTCGCGCAGGGTGATGATGAAAGCTTGCAGCAAAACAGGGCTCCTGCCTAGTTGCGACTCAGTTGCAACTACAAACCTCTTTTAAGCATATCTGCCCAGTGCAAGCGCGTCAAATTATAGAACCTTAAGGAACTTCTTCGCGGCAGCGAGCTGCGGAAATTCGCGTTCTTCTACCTGAAATTCCGAAGAATGAACGCAGCGGCGGCTGCCCCGCAACTTAACTGGATGCTTCAGATGCAGCATCTCGTGGTAGACGATGTATTCGATCACATAAGGCGGAACATGCGGATGATCGAACACCCGGCTGATCACAATCGCGTTGTGGGCGGGATCGTAGTGGCCTAACCGGTTGCGAGCTCTTTCGAAGCTCCAGGTCATCTGCGGGCGCGCGAGCAGGCCGTGAAAAAAACGGAAATTCAGATCGTCAAAAATGGCATCGAGATCGTAGACGCGGCCCTGGGCTGAGATGATGCGCTTTCGGCCGCGCACCTGACGAACCAAGTGCGCTTTTTGCGTCATGTGGTGCGAAGAGACGTAGCGGCGATAGCGGGTGGCGTGGCTGCGATCGATCGGCTTGCGATACATCTTGGCGAGAAGAATGTGGGCGATGGCGCGCAGTACATATTCCGGTGCGCCTTCGAGCAGATCGGAGACACGGACCAGTAACCGGCCCTCACGAAGGCGAATGGTGTTATTGATGTTGGCAAAGCTGAAAAATTCGACCTGCAGTTCAGGAATCGGCGCGCGCGGGCGGAGCTCGCGGTAAGTTTGGTGAAACAGCTCTGTCAGGCCCTCACTCACTCTGTTGAGCGTAGCACGAGCTATTCGTCGGAGCGCTGCGAGGTCTCTTTATCGTTTTGCTTCTTCTTGTGCTTGAACGCCTCCTCTTGCTGGGCCAGGAGATCGCGATGGTCTTTCGCACCGTCATCAACCGCCTCAAGCGCGCTGCCCAGTAAAAAATCATCATCCTGAGCTTCTTTGGGAGTCGCTGACAAGCTTGCCTTGAATGCGCGAAGCTTGGCGCCGAATTCGGTATCGGCCTCGATCACCGGTTTCAGCGCTTTGCGCAGATCGTCTCCGCGATCGGCGTAAGTATCGACGTTGGTGTTGAGTTCGTCATACACATCAAGGAAATCCTGCAAAGCGCTGCGCGTCTGTGCGGCGCGGTCGGTGGCCTTTAGGTCGGCGTGGATTTGTTGCACTTTGTCGATACGGGCACGGGCAAATTCCACGTAAAGTTTCAGGCGCTCTTCGGGTTCTTGGGCGGCATCGCGGACTTTATCGACTTCGGCATTGGTGAGCGGGTCGCGGCGGGGAAGTTGCCCGATGGCGAAAACGGCGCAGACCAACAGGAAGGGCAGCAAGAATATTTTCTTAGTCATGACTTTTTGATCCAAACATGCTGTTGAGCAGATCGGTGCGGAAACGTTCAAGCTTATCGATGGCAGCTTGTATCACGGGCTGATCATCAGGGTCGGCGTTGGATTTCAGATCCCGTAGACGCTCGGAAATTCTACGGATCTTGATTTCCGTGCGCTTGAGTTTTTTGCCGGAGTGGATGGCGGCGGATTGTGCCTTATCGGAATACTTCACGATCTGATCGAGTGCGGCATATCCCTCTTTGGGTTTATTGCCGTTGTAGGCGTCGAGCGCCAGTTTCAATTCTCGGTCGGCGACGTCCATACAAAGATCGGCCTGCTGGCCGGAGGAGGCAGCGTCGGCCTTCGCCATCAAATCATTCAAAGGCTCTTCGTGGCGGGCAAATGAAAGCAGGCAAGCGGCCAAAAAGAAAACGGCAGTCCCGGCAATCTTTCTCTTCATCGGGTCGTCACTTCTTTGGCTCTATGGCAATGAGCCGATGCTGTGCCTGCCACTCCTGGTCGGGATATTTGCCACCAGCTACGCCCAGGAATTGATGATAATACCTGGCTGCATCCTTCGCGTCGCGCAGATGGTCGTAGGCAGTGGCGCGAAGGAAGTAACTCATGGGATTTTCGGGCAGATATTGACCCCGCAAATCGGCAGCTTTGATGGCAAGCGGATAATCTTTGTTCTCGTTCGCGGCGACTGCCAGTTCGCCATATGCTTCGCCCCATTGCGGCTTGAGCTGCACGGCTTTGGTCAGTTCCTGTTCCGCGTCAGGAAATTTTTTCTCTTTTAGAAACATGCGGCCGAGACCAAAATGCAGAGTCGCGTCGTCGGGATTCGCGGCAAGCAAAGCGGTGTAGAGCCGGGCTGCCTGATCGTACTTTGCTGACGAAGCGTACAAGTCGGCGAGATCGCGTTGCGCATTCGCATCGTTGGGATCGAGTTTCAGCCCGGCTTCCATTTCGTTGATGGCTTCATCATTCTTCCCGGAAATTGCGAGCATGCGGGCGAGCTGAAGGTGCGCGCCGGCATCATTGGGATGAAGCGCGATGAGTTTCTGCAGCGAAGCCTGTGCTTCCGGGAAGCGCTTCTGGCTCATATAGAGATTGCTTAAGGCGATGAGCGCATCTGAGGAATTTGGATCGGCACTGAGGGCCTGCTGGTATTCCTTTTCGGCATCAGTTGGCTTCTGCTGTTTTTCGAGCAACGATCCTGCCAGCAGATGCGGCTCGGGATCGCGCGGATCGAGCGTGGCAGCCTGTCGGTACGCGGCTATGGCTTCGTCGGACTTGGTGGATTCGAGCACGTGGCCTAACGCCATCCATGCGCGCTTATGCCCTTGTTCTGGATTGGAATTCGGAGTCAGTTGCGTGGCGGTGCGGAGAAATTGCTCGGCTTGCGGATCACCGGCATTCGCAAGCGCAAGCCCCAGATTCAAATTCGATTCAAAAATGCCGGGCTTTGCGGCAACCGACTTACGGTAGGCGGCGATGGAGTCCTGATTTTTTCCGAGCGCATGATCGACGAAGCCAAGATCGTACCAGGCGGCGTAACTGTCGGAATGCGCATCGAGATATTTCTTGAGCAGCGATTCCGCCGATGAATAATCTTGCTTGTCGATATCCGTTTCGGCTTGAGTCAAAAGATCCGCGGTGGGGTCTTGCTCTTGCACATGGATATGGCGGACGGTTCGGCCGGTTTCCTGTGCGAAGCTCGCGGTGGCAATCGCGATTAGAAATGCTGCGGCGAATATCGATACCACTGAGAGGGCGCGTTCTACTTTAGTGATTCCCATTCGAACGCGAGGCTCCGTTGCTGTTCAAGATTTGAGCGAGAAATTGCCCGGTGTAGGAATTGGTGAGATGCGAGATCTCTTCCGGCGTGCCTTCGCCAACCACGTGCCCGCCGCGCTCGCCGCCCTCGGGACCGAGATCGATGACCCAATCGGCCGTCTTGATCACTTCCAGATTGTGTTCGATGAGGAGGATAGAACCCCCTGCTTCAATCAGACGCCGAAAGGCGGCGAGAAGTTTGCTGATGTCATCGAAGTGGAGTCCGGTGGTTGGCTCGTCAAAGATATAAAGAATGCGGCGGCGTAATTCGGCTCTTGGGCCGCGTGCGGCCGCAGCCGGTTGCAGGTGCGCTGCGAGCTTTACGCGCTGCGCCTCGCCGCCCGAAAGCGTCGTCGCCGACTGACCAAGACGAAGATAACCAAGGCCAACTTCATCGAGCATGCGAAGTTTGTCCGCGACCTTGGGCGCGTTCGCGAAGTGATGCATGGCTTCGCGTACGGTCATCTCCAAGACTTCGTGAATATTTTTTCCGCGATAGCGGACCTCGAGCACTTCCGGCTTGAAGCGCTTGCCTTTGCATTCCTCGCAAATCAGCTCGACGTCCGCAAGGAACTGCATTTCGACTACGACGGTGCCGTCACCCTGGCAGGTGTCGCAGCGCCCGCCAGGAACGTTGAACGAGAAATGGCCGGCGGAGAAGCCGCGCTTGTGGGCTTCGGGTGTGGCGGCAAACAGCTCGCGGATGCCATCAAAAGCTTTGATGTAGGTGACTGGGTTCGAGCGCGGCGTGCGCCCGATAGGCGACTGATCGACGAGAATGACTTCGTCGATGAACTCGTCGCCAGTAATTTCATCGAAGAGCGGCGATGTTGGAGGGACAGCATCATTGGTTTGGTTCTTTCTGGCTTTGAGCGCTTCGTACAAAACATCGTGCAGGAGCGTGGATTTTCCCGAGCCGGAGACGCCGGTGATCGCGACGAGCATTCCAAGCGGAATCATTACATCAATCTTTTTTAAGTTGTGTGCGCGTGCGCCACGAACGACGATACGCTGTCGACCCGGCTTGCGGCGATTTGGGGGAATTTGAATCCGGAGCTCGTGCGCGAGATAACGCCCGGTGAGCGAAGCGGGCGCGTGTGTGATCTCATCGTAGGTACCGGTCGCGATCACCTTTCCGCCGTGCTCGCCCGCTCCGGGACCGAGATCGAGGATGCGGTCGCTGGCGCGCATCACGTCGGGATCGTGCTCAACCACGAGCACGGTGTTTCCGAGATCGCGCAGGCCGTGGAGAATGTTGATGAGACGGTGGGTGTCTCGGCTGTGCAGGCCGATCGAAGGTTCGTCGAGCACATAGAGCGTGCCGACCAGGCGTGACCCGAGCGAAGTTGCCAGCTGAATACGCTGGGCTTCGCCGCCGGAAAGCGTGGAAGTCAGACGGTCGAGCGCGAGGTACTCGAGGCCCACATCGTTCAAAAATTGCAGGCGCGTGCGGATTTCGTGCAAGAGCTTTTCAGCAACGTCGGACTCTTCGCGACTGAGTTGAACTTGGCCGAAGAACTGCGCGGCTTGCTCGACCGTCATCGAACAAACTTCGCAAATGTTTTTACCGGCAATTTTCACTTGTCGGGCTTCGAGGCGCAGGCGCGCGCCATTGCACTCCGAGCAAAGCGTGTAGCCGCGGTAGCGGCTGAGGAACACGCGCACGTGCAGCTTGTACTTTTTGCGCTCGAGGTAATTGAAGAAGCCGCGAACGCCGGGAAATTTCTTTGCGCCATCGATGATGACTTGCTGCTGCTCGGGATCGAGCTCTGCCCAGGGGACGTCGAGCGGAATTCCGACTTGGCGCGCAAAGCGCTTCATTTCGGTCGCCCACGGCCGATATTTGGGTTTCGTCCACGGCTCGATGGGGCCTTCGTCAAGTGTTTTGGATTTGTCGGGAATGACAAGATCGAGGTCGAAGTCGATGGTGTTGCCGAATCCATGGCAGCGCGGGCAAGCGCCGAATGGATTGTTGAACGAGAACAGACGTGGCTCCGGTTCTTCGTAGCGAAGACCGCAATTCTTGCACTCGAATCGCTGAGAAAAACGGAGCTGTTGCGGAGGCTGATCCTCGCGCGGTGCGATTTCAAAAATGACTTCGCCACTTTCGCGGAAGGCGATTTCGGTCCCATCAACGATGCGCGCTCGCGAGTCGGCGGAAACCGAAATACGGTCGACAAGCACGAAAACCGGCTCGGTAAAGTCGATGTCGAGCAACGATTCCGGCGTGGAGAATTCGAAGATTCTCCCGCGCTGATAGAGGCGGTTGAAGCCTTTTTGGCGGAGTTGGAATAAACGCGTCTTAACTAGTTCGGGGTTGTTTCCGATTTCGTCCTTCTTCCGCTTGCCGCGCCCTTTCTTAGCTGTCACTCCGAGCGTCTTCAGACGCGAGGAATTTGCCTCTCGTGAGGGAACCGCAGATTCCTCGTCCTTCCACTTCGCTCCAGTCCTCGGAATGACATCATTGCCATGGTTGCCGGATGCTGCCGGCTGCACCGGAAATAAAACATTCAGCCGCGTGCCTTCGCCAAGCGCGAGGATCTTCTCGGCAACCTCGTCGACGGTGTCTTTTTTCACCTCGGCACCGCAGTTGAGGCAATAGGTGCGACCGACACGCGCAAAGAGCAGACGTAGGTAGTCGTAGATTTCAGTCGCAGTGCCAACCGTCGAGCGCGGGTTGCGGGTCGTATTCTTCTGCCGGATCGCAAC
The DNA here is from genome assembly GCA_035517535.1 of Terriglobales bacterium. Taxonomy (GTDB): domain Bacteria; phylum Acidobacteriota; class Terriglobia; order Terriglobales; family Acidobacteriaceae; genus Gp1-AA145. The sequence goes on along the minus strand of DATIYR010000226.1, from coordinate 3,716 downwards.
CGCAGGAGCAATGCCTTCGATGTGGTCTGCGTCGGGCTTTTCGATTCGCTCGAGGAACTGGCGTGCGTACGCGGAGAGCGATTCCACATATCTGCGCTGGCCCTCGGCGTAAATTGTGTCAAAGGCGAGCGACGATTTGCCCGATCCCGAAACCCCCGTCACCACCGTGAACGCGTTGTGCGGGATTTCGAAATCGATGTCTTTCAGGTTGTGAGTGCGCGCGCCGCGCACCACAATGCTTTCGTTAGAAACTTCAGGCATGGATCAGGGTGGCAGGCCCGGAAGATTGCACCGTCCCCTCGGGAGGTTCGGCGAGCACTGCTGAATCTTTCATTATAAGTGAGCCGACGGAAACAATATCTGGGATGGCACCTATAGGTGAGAGGATTACGCGGTTTGAAGGTGAGTCGCGGCAATGCCCCTCCACGCAGCGAGATCGCGCTTGAGCATGCCTTCCAATCTTTCGATTTCCGGGCGGAACAATTCGTAGATCTTGCCGGCGAGCTCGGGGGACAAAGTCTCGAATTTCGAACCGCCGCGCAGCAGTACATTCAGCAGAGCTCTTCTCTTCGCAACCGCGACGAGGCGATCCATCCGCTCAGCTTTAAACCAGTCTGCCAGTCCCGATGCGACTCGCGTCAGAAAATAGCTGCGCGGATGCGTCAGTCCTTCGGAATCATGCACCAGGCGAAGCTCTCGCTTGATAAGAGTTATTCGTGGTATGCCGATGAAGTTCGTTACTGTATTCAGAAATGTTTGCGGGTCACGGCGAAGATCCTCGAACACCATTGTCAAAACCTGATCTTTGCCAAGTGCCTTCTGCCAGCCGCTGAGATGAGTTGCATAGCGTCCAGATTCTACAAGTTCGGGGTCGTTCACTATGGCCTGCTCGAAGGTCCATGGTGACATACCATATGCGCGCTTCACGCGATAGAGCGACAGCACGCGATCCACCGGGTTACGAAAAATACAAACGACTTTTGCGGAAGGGATTAGCTGTGCAATGCGCTTCCGAGTTGCGGCGGATGCGAAATAGGTAGGAGAGATTTCGCCTCTCATCTGGTGTTCGCGAGATGCGGGGAAATGGGCCAGATACCAGCCCAGACCGCGGCGAAAATGGACGTCGAAGAAACGAGTTTCCTTAGTGGGAAACGGCAGGTTCGCGTATGGCGCGAGCACCTGGTGCAACCATGTGGTTCCGGTGCGTGGCGGACCAATGACGAAGAACGCAGGAAGAGCGGCCTGGTTTTTACGTCCATCGTTCAAAAACCCTAAGTTGCCAATCACCGAACCCGATCTCCCAGGGTGCTTCTGGCCGAGCAGTTATGAGCACGAACCGGAACTTGGATGGAAGCTAGCGTAAGCAGGTTTGATGTTAGCTGCTTTTTAACCGACTTTTAACGTCCGAACTGCAGCAGGGCGAAGATGTAGATCCAGAGAATGCTCATGAAATGCCAATACCAGGCGCTAATTTCTATCACGATGCGGCGGTGCTCGATCCTGCGATGCAAAAGCGAAATCACTCCTGCATAAAAGAGAACGGCCATTCCTCCCATTAGGTGCAGCGCGTGCGCGCCGGTCAGGATGTAAAAGAATGGGCTGGGCACGCCGGAAAACATGTGAAAGCCGCGCGATTGAACCGCGGTCCATGCGGCCCATTGTCCGCCGAGGAAAAGCAGCCCCAGAATAATCGTGATGGCGAGCCAGGGAATTCCGATCTCACGATCGAAGGCAATGCCTGGTATTGAGCGTACCGGAGCCAGCACCATCTCGCGCGCGATGGCGCGGCGGGCCATTTCGATGGCGAAGCTGCTCGCCAGCAGAACCGCGGTGTTGAGCAACAACAGATCCACGGGAAGAGGAATGGGAATCCATTCTCGAATGTAGTTGCCGGTGCGGGCGTCGAGCACCACGCTGCCGTGGCGCAAGAGAAGGAAGGCCGCCGTCATGGTCACGAAGAGAATGCAAATGGAAGCGAGCGCGAGCAGCAGACCCAGCCGCGCGCGATAGAGACGCCGGCCGTAATTGGAGAAACCGTCACCCGGGCCGTTGTCTCCGCCGCCACCGTGCGCCGGAGGATGCACGCCGCCGCCGCCCCAACCAGGTTGCGGTTTCTCTACTGTGAATGGCGGAGATACGACTGACATAGCGACCTGACGCGGTTATTTCTTTGCTCCCTTGCCGAATGTCCGCACGTACTTAATCACTTGGTCGATCTGCGCGTCGGTCAACTGCTCCGCGAAGGCCGGCATGTTCGTCTGGCCATCGTGAATCACTTTGTGCAATTCGGCATTCGTCTTGCCCTGCACATCTTTAGAGCGGAGATTGGCGGCCTGCAGTTGTTTGCCAAGAGGCGTGTTTCCAGTGCCGTCCGCCCCGTGGCAGAGAATGCATTTGGATTTAAAGATAGTTTCACCCGGACCGGATTGCGCTTCGGCAAAACTGGAGACTGCGAAAAAAAGAATTACAGAAAAAGAAATGAACAGCAGCCTGCGAACAGCCGTAATGTGCCTCACTAAGTCCTCCAATATCAATTAAAGATTCAAATATTGCGACCAGCCACTGAAAATCTGGTTCAGGGTAGTTTTAGATAATACTTGATGGCCGCCGGTTTCCGCTCTCGGATACAATTCACCCTCTATGGCAAGACGCACGTCGGCAGCCGGACACGGAAGCAAGGCGCACCCGCTGAAAAAGAATTTGTGCTTCGGGTGCGGGGTCGATAACCCCGAAGGCATGCACTTGAAGTTCTTCGCTGATCGCGAGCGCGGAAGTTTTTTTTGCCGGGTTCGGCTGGGCAAGCGCTTCACCGGGCCTCCCGGATACTGTCACGGTGGGATCATCGCGACTATTCTCGATGAAGCGATGAGCAAGCTGAACAAGAAGCGGGACATTGTTGCGGCCACGGCACAAATGAAGATCGAGTACCTCAGGCCGGTCCCGCTGCGCCAGCCCTTGCACGTGCAATCGCACGAGATCAGCAAGCGTGGGCGCCGGCTGACGCGTGTAGCGGAAATTCTGGATGAAAACGGAACCGTGCTTGCCCGCAGCCGGGGAGTGTTTGTGATCGTCGATCCGCATCGGGTCTTCAAGCGCAACTGAGATCAACGATGACCTCATCGGTCACGTGGGCAGACGTAAGGTCCCTTTTGCGTCCGCCTCCGGCGAACGGACTCGGGATGACATCTGGTCACGATGGTCGCGCGTAAGCGCAGGCCAGACGCAGCCAATATCCCGCCCGCTTGCAATTCCGCACCAGCCGGGGCAGAATGCCACGGTCTGCATGGTGCAACGTCACAACCCCCGGCCGCTCGGAAAGTTTGCGATTGCCCTTGCTCTGCTCACCATAAGTTTCATCATCAACTACATTGACCGCGGGAACATTTCGGTTGCGGGCCCGCTCATCAAGAGCGAGTTTCATCTTTCGGCTTTTCAACTTGGAATTCTTTTCTCCGCGTTTTTCTGCACCTACACGGCAATGCAGTTCGTAATCGGCTGGCTGGTGGACCGATTCGACGCGAACTGGGTCCTCGCGGCGGGCTTTCTGATCTGGTCTGTAGCGACCACGGCCACGGGATTTGTGAGCGGATTTGCGTTGTTGCTGGCTCTTCGGCTGATCCTCGGAGTTGGCGAAGCCGTGGCTCTGCCGTGCGGCTCGAAGATTCTGGCGTTGCATCTGGCGGAGCATCATCGGGGATTCGCGAGCGGCATGGTGA
>DATIYR010000225.1:0-5730 GCA_035517535.1 Terriglobales bacterium | reverse complement strand
GGTGCCGGAGGAATTACTGGAACCGACTGCGGCGTTTTGACGTTGGCGCGGCGCGGAAGATATTTGAGGTTGGGGTCCTGTAGCGTCACTTCGAAAGAAACCGGAGTCGGCCAGGTTGTGCTGGGGATGAATTGCGTCGTCAGCGAATCGAGCCCTGGACCATCGAAGATTACGTAAACCCCGCTGTGATTCTGTTTCAGCGTCCATTGCGGTGCAGTTACAGGAATCGGCCCCGGAATCGAGTTTCCCGTGATTGAATCCACGCAAATAAAGGCTCCAAGGATCCGGCGATCGACCGACTCGTTCACGAGAGTCCTCCATCGGTGAAGGTGAAGCGAGTCGCAACCACCGGCATTCCCGGAGTGATGGAGCGGTCAATGCGCACGACTCTCACAATGTATGAAATCGTCAGGCGATAACTTGGGCCGAGGCCATCCCAAATATTGAGGATGTCTTGCAAGCTAAGATCGGCGGGCACCAGCTGCACCGACTCTGTCGAATCCCACCCCGGCGCTGCCGAAGATAACAACAAGATTGAAGAATCAAGAATTGGATTCGACTGTAGTTCCTGCATCGTCCAGGTAAGGATCTTCTGTTCCGCTTCTGCGCCCTCCGCCGAGGCGTCCCAATACGTGATGAGGTAGTGCAAATCGAGATAGAGGATGGGCTGCTCACCCGGAGAATCTTGCAGGCGGGTCACGTAGCGGAAGTTCTCGTCGGTGGTGATTCTGTGCAGGTACAGCGAAACCGTCTTGTCGAGCTTGGTTTGGTCCTCGTTCGCGATTTCGGCGCTCGAGACAAGTTTGAAGGTGCAGGGAAAACCGACGACGTTGGGGTCATAATTATTTTGCAGATATTTTGCCAGCGCATCGCCTACCGCAAACACTGCCTGGTAATCAGCCACCGTACACTCCTGGGTTTTTACCAACGCGCGAACAATTCTCGGGTGAAGAGAACTTCATTGCGATTATCGTGATCCCTGCTCGAAATTTGTTTCATCGCGGAGCATCAAACGTTCAGCTTCTGCCCGCCGCGCCGGGTTGAGTTGAAAAATGCGTTCGGTTCCCATCCTGGTTTCTTCACGCACATAGCCGTGCTGGATAAGCCAGTTCAACGCCGCTTCAGTTTTCTCCACGCTTCGCCGCACTGCCTCTTCCATTAGCCGCCAACGCGCGAGTTCTACAAGGCTGTCCGCCGCGTCGGGGTTGCGCAGGAAATACGCCAGAATCTCTCTTGCCGCCGGCCAGTTCGGATCCTTGGGATCGCTGTGCACGTCGCAACTCAGTTCCGCGAGGAGACTTTGCATTTGCTGTGCCAGTCCACGAATGTTTTTTCGTCTGCAATATGAAGGTTGCCGGTGCGGGATTTTTCGAGTTGACGACGACAGTGGGACGGATTCGTCCCGGTTCGCAGAATTGCTTCGCAGGATATTCGTGATTCAAAAGGATGGAAGAGAAAATTTAGGAGCGGGTCAGAAATTACCCGGAGCGGGTTGCTTTAGGGAGATCAAGCTGCCCCGGCAATGCTGTACTTCTTAGCAAGCCGGCCGAAGGCACGACGGTCTTTCCCTGCCTCTCGGGCGGCACGTGTAACATTGCCGGAATGTTTTTCCAGCATTTGCTTCACGTAGTCCTTTTCAAATCTCTGAATGGCGTGGAGCTTGGCGCTGCGGAAGTCCTGGGCTGTGATCGTCGACTGCTCGGGTAAATTCAAATCAATGGCCGAAGCAGAAATCTGTAAGCCGGCGGAAGAAACCACCGCCCGCTGAATGGTGTTGTAAAGTTCGCGCACGTTACCCGGCCAGGAATGTTGTTCGAGCTTGCGCATGGCCGAGAGAGACATAAACTTTTTGGGACTTCCCGCCGTCCTGCAAAGCTCTTCGACGAAGTGCTTCGCCAGCAACGGAACATCGCGGCGCCGGTCACGCAGCGCTGGCAATGTGAGTCGCAGCACGTTGATGCGGAAGAACAAGTCGGAGCGAAATTGCTTTTGCGAGATTAGCTGTTCCAGATCGCGATTGGTCGCCGCAATGATTCTCAAATCTGCCTGCTTAAAGTTTTCTGAGCCAAGAGGCCGATAGGTGTGCTCCTGCAGCAGGCGCAGGACCTTGCCTTGCGCAGCCGGTGCGAGGCTGTCGATCTCATCCATAAACAGCGTGCCGTGCTGAGCAAGAGCAACTAAGCCCTTCTGGTCAGAGCGCGCATCGGTGAAAGCGCCGCGCGAATGCCCGAAGAGTTCGTTTTCAAAGAGATGATCGGGAAGCGCGCCGCAGTCGACCGGAATGAACGGTCCATGATGACGTTTGCTCAGCAAATGCATAACGCGCGCGCACAATTCTTTTCCCGTCCCGGTTTCCCCGGTGAGCAAGACCGGAGCATCGCTTCCACCAAAAAGAGCAACCTGCGATAACACTTTAAGAAATGCGGGGTCCTGGCCCACTAACTGATTCAAGCCAATTTCTCCGGCCAGGGACGACTGAATATCTTCCAGCGAGGGCGACTTCGACCCCAGCAAACGCATGACCCGGTTACGCAGCTCCCCAGGCCTGAAGGGAAATAAAAGGAAATCATCGACCGCACCTGCCGCGGCCTGAAGCAATTCACTGTCTTCGTCGGGAAGAATTGCAAAAGTTGGAATCGAGACCGGATTCTCGCGAAGCCATTGGAAGAAAGTAATGGCACTGCGGTTGCCGAAGATGTCGTTATCCGAGACAGCGTTGGCTACGAGCAGGCTTTCGGAGCAGGAAGTCAGTTGCTCGGGCGTGAAGGCATCCCAAGTCGCCCGCCGGGAAACCTTCCACTCAGGACAAAGGACCGCAGACTCCCACGTGCCCCCGAATGAGGAACACGGGTGTTCGACAATGAGTACGCCCTGCAGCATGTGAACCTAGCTTGAGCCTAGAACTAGTGGGAAGGAGAAAATCCTGGGACCGGATCGGTGCCGATAACTTAGCACACGCTTACGAAATTGCTACAACAAAATTTTTATCTGAACAACTTTCCTACCATTTTAGTAACAGTTACTCTCGCGACTTCCGAGACGAGCTTTGTGGGGAAGAGTACGGTACGTCCAAGATTCAGACGATTGGTGAATCGCGTTTCCATTCGCACGCGCCAAAAACTCCTCAATCAAGCCATGATCCGGCGAAAAGTGGCAAACCGGGTCCGTCGCCCTCGGATTTCCGGTGATCAACATTGCCTGGCAGCGGCAGCCCCCGAAATCCTTCTGGCGGCGTTCGCAACTTCGGCACAATTGCGGCATCCATTCTTCGCCGCGGAATTTTCGAAAGCTCGACGATTCGCGCCAAATCCACTCGAGCGTGCGCTCCCGAATATTCTCAAACTGCATTTCGGGGATGATTGGTGCGGCATGGCACGGCAGGGCCCGTCCGCTGGGATCAATCACCATTTGCAGTCGTCCCCAGCCGCCCATGCACGCTTTTGGATAGCGCGCGTAATAGTCGGGTACGACCACATCAATTCGCATCTTGCCTTCCAAGCGTACGCGAGCCGCCTCGACTGTTTCCAACGACCGCCGAACTTGTTCTCGCGAAGGAAGCAGCGCCAGAGCATTCTTCCGTGCCCAGCCGTAGTACTGAGCGTGGGCAATCTCCAGCTTCTGCGGCCCAAGCGACTCCGCCAGTGCAATTATTTCGTCAATGTGATCAATATTCTGGCGATGAATAACGACATTGACCGTGAACGCGATTCCTGATTCCCGAATACGATTGCCCATCTGCAGCTTGCGTTGATGAGCTTGAGCGCCGGCTATTAAATCGGCAGAATATTCCTCGGCATCTTGAAGGCTTAGTTGAATGTGATCCAAACCCGCGTTTACAAGTTCCTTCAACCGTCGCGACAAGCCAATGCCGGAGGTGATTAAGTTTGTATACAGCCCTGAGCTGCGCGCAAACCTCACCAGCTCTTCCAAATCTTTTCGAGCCAGCGGTTCACCGCCTGTCAGATGGAGGTGCAATACTCCGAGACGCGCACTCTGTGCCATGACATCCTGCCATTCGGCAGTGCTGAGCTCGTCTTTCGAACGGGTAAGTTGCAACGGGTTTGAGCAATACACACAGCCCAGCGGACAACGATGCGTGACTTCTGCGATCAGCGCAATTGGATTTGCGATCATCTGAAATCCACCAAGCGCTTCTGATGGAGCTCGCCAAGAAACTTGATCACATCGTGCTTGATTGTGACTGGATCGGCGGCGCTGTACGTGATTCGCAATTGCTCAATGATCTCGTCAACCGTGCGTTGACCGTCGCAGCGGTCGAGGATCGCGTATGCTGTTTCGCGCAGTCGAAGCGCTCCCTCCGGGAAAACCAATGTCTTCCGCTCGACTCCGCTCGTCCAACGGCAACCCGCTGCGAGGCACGGACGCGATGTACCGGCAAGCTCAGACATGCAATTCCGCCTCCTGTCGAAATGTGCCGGGAGGCGGCCAGCCTGGCTCGACGTAAGCGAAATAGATGGCGTCGAGTTGCGCCCACAAAATTTCGCACTTCCTGCGCAATGCGCCGATCGCTAATTCCTGTTCAGCATACGTATGCGCGTGGTCGGCTACGTATCGAAATGCGTTTTCAGAGTCAGCCGGCGCCTGCGTGAGTCGCTTAGAAAAATATTCCAGCCCGCCTTCGAGCCACGGGTAGTGCCGCTTGAGAGCATCGATGCGAAGGGCCATCAAGTCAGGAGCGAAGAGCTCAGTGAGCGAAGACGCGACCGCTTCAAGGAGCGTCCTGCTCCGAACCAGATCGAGATAAGCATCCACCGCGAACCGAACGCCCGGAAGTACTTGGTCACAACTGATTACCAGCTGAACATTCAGGCCGGCCGCTTCCGCCAGATGTAGCCAGCGCTCGATTCCGCCTTTGCTCGCACTGTCGCCATCATGATCGACCACGCGTTTAGACCACATCCGGCGGAACTTCGCATCGTCGCTGCGCGAAAGAATGATCGCATCCTTGATTGGTATTCGGCTCTGGTAGTAGTAGCGGTTCAGGATCCACGCCTGCAATTGCCCGCGGGTCAGTTTGCCTTCGTGCATCAGCAAATGGAACGGATGACGGTGATGGTAGTGTTCGCTCAACACGTCGCGAAAATGCGCCAGCAGTTCTTTCTGAGTTCGCGGCCTCTCTAAGACCGACTCTATAGCTTGAGTTCCCATCCGTCCTCCGCCACTTCCCATCCTGCTTCTTTCACTGCTCGGTATTCCGGCCCCGATTCGTCCAGCATGGGATTGGTGTTGTTGATGTGAACGAAAAGTTTTCTCCGACACTCCAGTTTGGAAAGCAAAGCCAAGCTTCCGTCCCTCCCGCCAATTGGCAAGTGCCCCATCTCGCGCGCAGTTTCACCAGTGCCGCGAAGCTTAATCAGTTCGTCATTCGACCAAAACGTTCCGTCCAACAGCAACACATCAACCGAGTCGAGGTGCTGGAGTATTGAGTCCGTAACTTCATTTATCGCAGGGAAGAATCCCAGCTGTCTGCCCGTTTCGGATTTCAGAGTCAACCCAAGAGAAGCGTGGCTCGGATCAAGCTCTGCTTTTCGCCGGGATGTCACATACTGTGGATAGCGGCTCGACGTGGTGATCGGAAGGCAACAAATGCCAGTTTCTTTTCCGCTTACATTGCTGAGCTGAAATAACGCGCCCGGCGAGATCTCGTTCCAGTTTCCCTGGCATGCATCGCGTTGCAACATTGAGAACATGCTGTTGTCCGCACGAAGA
>DATIYR010000224.1:0-8873 GCA_035517535.1 Terriglobales bacterium | reverse complement strand
ACCTCTTCGCCACAATCGCGCGCTACTTCATCGCCATCCCCGTGCTGTTCTACAGCTTCGAGCAATTCCTGCACGCCGATCACGTTCCCGGCATTCCGCTCGAACTGGTGACTCCCCATAACGTTTTCGGACACGGCATCTGGACTTACCTGGCCGCCGCAGGTTACCTGGTAGCTGGCATTCCGCTGCTTATTGGCAAGAAAACCCGCGCCGCGGCCACCTGGATCGGCTTGACCGTTCTCTTCGTCGAACTGGTCGCTTATGTGCCGATCGCAATCATGGAACGCGCCAGCATGGAAGGCTTCAATTACATGGCCGACACATTAATGTATTGCGGCGCGGTCCTCATGCTCGCCGGCGCCATGCCGCGCAAAGCCACGCAGGTCACCGCAGCTGCCGCATAATTTCGCACACAAGCGGAGCTTTTCGCATGCTCAGCTCGATCGGCACTCGAAGTTCGATTCTCGGTCTCGTTCTGAGCGCCTGCAGCGCCGCCCTGGCGATGTGTCCGGTTGGTGAGGTAATTGTGAGGGGCCGCGTCGTGAATCCGCCCAATGACGCCAAAGTTCTGGTCCAGTTGGTGTATGCCAACAACGTGGTCGGCGAGTCCGGAGACACCACCCTCGATAACGATAAGTTCAGTCTTCCGCTCGATTTCTTAACCGAGAGTCGAAGACCAATCATTGACGGGTCCTTTGGTAAATGCGCCCGAAGACCCACAACTGTTGTCGTGAAATTGTTAGACAACCGGAACCAATCGTACGACAGCGTGTCTTTAGATTTTGCAAAGGATTTCAAACAGGTCTACCAGGACACCTACGCTCTGAAATCCGAATTAGTACTCCGTGGCGCGCCTTGATGACGAACAATCGGGTATCTGTAATCCTGGCGCCGGCAACCTTCATTCGAGCGTACTGCTGAGTTATTCCTCATCAATGGTCACGTGGACCTCTTTCATTTCCTTAATTTCCGTGATCACGATGGCATGAGTCCCGGTTCGCTCAAACACAATCCCGCTCGCCCGCACGTATTTGCCGACGAATGGCATCAGTTTCTGCCGCTGATCCGTGTCCGGCATTTTGGCGGAAATGGGGAAGTACAGCCGGCCATCCTGGGTCAAAATAACCAGCGGTGAGCCACCCTTCACGCAAGCCTGTACACACTTGCGGCTCATGCTGGTCGCATTTCCATCCAGGTTCTGAATTGGACACGCAACATCCCGAACCAGGCCCTCGATGGTTTCTCTGGAAACATTTGCCCGCGAACCCGCCATTGACGTGCTCTGCGGAGGCTGAGACGCTGCCAGGACGATCCCGCAACATGCAAGCAAGCAAATACTCACCGGTCGGATCATCGGTTCTCCTTTTCGTTGGGCATTGATTTGTTCTCTAATCCGTCGTTATCACAAATTCGCGACTCTTATTCGCCAGAACCGAGGGTCATTGAGTGATATCACCCGAAACCTCCGGCAGTGCGGGAATCATACTCCAGACCTCCGGCCAATGTTGATCGGCCAATGTTGACCGGCATGTTGACCGCGTTCTGCTCGTCACGCTAAACTAACTGAGTTTGCCTGTATTTGCGGCCCTGCTCTTCCACCTCATCGCGAGAAAACGCGCGTATCAGGGACCTCGGTTTAGGGCCGTCCGCTAATGTTCGCAGGGCCGAAGCGGAAACAGCAAGCACCTAAAATTTAGAGTCGCCCGCAGTTTGCAGGCTGAGTTTGCGTCGACAGCGTCAGATTCTCTCCGCGAACTCGCTGTTCTCGGCGAACGCTGCGGTTAAAGTCTTCAGGTCGATGAAGACAAGAAAGGATTGAGTATGTACGCGGTGATTCGCGCTGGCGGTAAACAATATCGGGTTGCGCCCGGCGATGTTCTTCGACTGGAGACTCAGACGGGAACAGGAAACGGCAAGGTCGAATTCAACGACGTTCTCGTTGTCTCGCCAAGCGAAGGCCAGATCACGCGCCCGGAATCGAATGCGCTCGTGACCGGCGAGGTTCTGGGCGAGGGCCGTGGCAAAAAAGTTCTGGTCTTCCACTACAAGCGCAAAAAGCAATATAAGAAGATTGCGGGTCACCGGCAGCCGTTCACCGCCGTGCGGATCACGGAAATTTCCTTCGATGGTCAGAAGTTCACCGCGCCCGAACTTCCGAAAAAAGAAGCAAAGCCGAAGCGGGAATCCAAGCCGAAGGCTGAAGCCGCGGCGGAAGCTAAATCCGCGAAACCGGCGGCGAAGAAAAAGTCGGCGGCAAAGAAAAGCGCCGCCAAAAAGGGCGCCGGGAAGAAGAAGTAATCTGCAGTCGAGGTAATCTGAAGAAGAAGTAATCTTCGGGACCAACGCACCGCGTTCATGTTTATGTCATTCCGAACCGCTTCAGCGGTGAGGAATCTGCAATTCGTTCAGGCGTGATTTTTACCTAGAGCTGACAGCCGAAAGCTGAGAGCCAAGTGGCCCCAGCTGGAAGCCAGCAGCTGACTAGCTAGGAGCTGATTTTCCATGGCACACAAAAAAGGATTAGGCAGTTCACGTAATGGCCGCGACTCGAACGCGCAGCGGCTGGGATTCAAAGCATTCGGCGGACAGGTCGTGCCCGGCGGCACGATCATCGTGCGCCAGCGCGGCACCCGCGTTAAGCCCGGCCTTAATGTCGGCCGCGGCAAGGACGACACCTTGTTCGCCAAGATCAGCGGCAAGATCGTATTCAAAGACCGCGGCTCAATGGGCAAGTTCGTGATGATTGAGCCGTTGGAAGCGGTCAAGCAGTAGCTAGGTGCCGGTTGTCAGTTGCCAGTGCTTCTTGCTCCGGTCTATAAACGACGCTCCGGTGTTAGCCGGAGCATTTTTATGTTTGAATCCAGGCATTTCCAAAACGAGTAATGACGGATGACCGACGGCTTGCCGCCACTGATCACTAGCCACGAGCCACGAGCCACTAATGTTCATCGATGAAGCCACAATCCGAGTAAAGGCCGGAGACGGCGGCAACGGCTGCGTCGCCTTTCGCCGGGAAAAGTTCGTCCCGCGCGGCGGCCCTTCTGGCGGTGATGGCGGCAAGGGTGGCGACGTCATCATGGAATCGAGCGAGCGCCACAACACCCTCGTGCACTTCCGTTTCAATCCCGAATACAAGGCCGAGCGGGGGCGCCACGGCGAGGGCTCAAACAAAACCGGTCGCGAAGGCGCTGACGTCGTCCTCAAAGTCCCGGTCGGCACAATTGTGTTCGACTCCGACTCCGGCGAGAAGGTGCACGATTTTTCTTCGCCCGATGACCGCATCATCATCGCCCGCGGCGGTCGCGGCGGCCGCGGCAATGCGCAATTCAAGACCTCCACTCATCAGGCGCCGCGCGAGCATGAGGACGGTCGCCCCGGCGAAGAGCGCAGGTTGCGGCTCGAACTGAAGCTGCTCGCCGATGTCGGCCTCGTCGGCTTTCCGAATGTTGGCAAGTCCACGCTCATCTCGCGGATTTCTGCGGCACGTCCGAAAATTGCGGATTATCCTTTTACCACGCTGCAACCGAACCTGGGCGTGGTTGTGGTGGGCGAGCCGCCCCATGAAACCAGTTTCGTGGTCGCAGATATTCCCGGGCTCATCGAAGGCGCGCACGAAGGCGCGGGCCTCGGAACACAATTCCTTCGCCATATTGAGCGCACGCGCTTGCTAGTGCACCTCGTCGACGTTTCCGACTCCAGCGGCCGCCCCGATCCGGTGAAAGATTTTGAAGTAACCATGGGGGAGTTGAGCAGCTTTGGCGCCGGACTCGAAGCGAAGCCGATGATTCTGGCCGCGTCGAAAGTTGACGCTGCGAACAAAACCAAGTTGTCGAAGCTGAAGCGCTACGCCAAGTCGCAGCATCTGGAGTTTCATGCAATTTCTGCAGTCACGGGCGAGGGAATTGAAAAGCTGAAATACGCAATAGCGGAGAAGGTTGAAGAAGTCAGGCGCGCTCAGCCGGTTGAGGCAAGCGCGTAATCGGATATGAACATCGGCCTTTTTGGCGGCACTTTCGATCCCATTCACAAGGGTCATCTCGCGCTCGCACTTGGCGCGCGGACACGTTGCCAATTGGGACGAATCTATTTTGTGCCGACGAACATTCCGCCGCATAAAACCGCGCAACCGGCGGCATCGTATTTTCATCGATATGCGATGACCGTGCTCGCCACTTCCAACGAGAAGACCTTCGTGCCGTCGCTGCTGGAAGGCCCGAGCGAATTCATTCTGCACGATAAGAAAAGCGCGAAGGGAACTGTCGCATCGGCTCCCAACTACAGCATCGATACCATTCGCAAATTGAAGCAATCCCTCAAAAAGAGCGACCGTTTGTTTTTTCTGACCGGCATTGACGCCTTCAACGACATCGCGAAATGGCACGAGGCCGAAGCGCTGTTCGCCGAATGCGAGTTCATCGTAGCCAGCCGCCCCGGTTTTTCTCTCGCCGATGTGGCCGGTGCGCTGCCGGAAAAATTTCGCCCCCGCGCCGAAGTCACCAAACCATTTGCCCGGCAGCCGGCCACCGGCGATCTCGTGTTGCCCGGAGTAACCGTGCATCTCCTCGACGGCGTTAATCAGAATATATCGTCAACGGCCATCCGTCACGCAGTCGCCGCCAGGCGTCCCATCAGGAAATTCGTGCCCGAAAGTGTGGAAGAATACATCAGGAAAGAGGAACTGTACGGTCGCTAGCCGGCGTGAATTTCGTCGGCAAAGATTCCCGCATGAAGAAAAACGATCTGAAGAAGCAAGTCTCCCAAGCCCTCGCCGCCTGCGAAGAGAAAAAAGCCGAACAAATCACCGTGCTCGAAATGGAGCCGGCTTCCGGCGCATTCACAGATTATTTTTTGATCTGCAGCGGCACCAACCCGCGGCAGATTCAGGCGATCTCGGATGAAATTGAGCTGCGGCTCAAGCGCGCCGGCGTCTATCCGAATAGCATCGAAGGCTATAAGCAAGCCGAGTGGATATTGATCGACTACGTTGACTTTGTCGTCCACATTTTTTCCGAAGCCGCGCGCCGATACTACGATCTGGAGCGGCTCTGGAAGTCAGCGAAGAAATTGGAACCGGCAGAATTCACGGCCAAGCCTCGCCGGCGAACAAGCGCGCGTGCCACCGCCAGGAAGCGCGCCTGACAAAAACTTTTGCCCGCAGAGAACGCGCGGTCAGATAGATGAGTTCGCGGAGACAAAACTATTCGCGATTTTTTCTTCTGAGACTGGTTCGAATCACTTTGCTCGACGAACTAGGCGAAATCTCCGCGATCTCTGCGGTTAAAATCTTTATCCCGTGAAACTCACCATCGCATGGATCGGAAAGACGAAGATCGGAAAAACGAAGAACGGCAAAACGAAGAACGGCAAAACGAAGAATCCCGCCATCCAATCCCTCACCGATGAATATCTGAAACGCCTGAAACAGTACGCCGATGCGGAAGGTGTTTCGTTCAAAGACGAGGCTGCGCTTCTGAAAATCAGCGGCCGCGATGGGCGCACTACACGTCGTTTCCTCATACTTCTCGATTCCCGCGGCAAACAATTTTCCTCAGAAGAACTCGCAGCGTTTATCCGCACTCATCAGGAGAGAAATCCCGCGCCACTTCTCTTCGCCATCGGCCCTGCCGACGGCTTCACCGAAAATGCCCGAAATCACGCCGATTTCGTCCTCTCGCTTGGAAAAATGACCATCGCCCATGAACTGGCGCGCGTAATGTTACTCGAACAGCTCTATCGGGCGTTCACGATTTTGAGAGGACATCCGTACCATCTCGGGCATTGAATCGTCGATTTCGGGCCTGTACTCCGGTGATATTTCCCGCGCCCCGTCGGCCCCGTAAAGTGACTGTTCAGACAGCCTTCCCCCGAGGATTTCAATGTCAATGAAAGATCCGCTCGAAGTACTGCGCCGTAAAGAGGCCGAGCTCAAGTGCCTGCAGGAAGAAGTAGAAGCCCTGCGCCTGGTTGGGCGTCTGCTGAACGAAAAGAAGATAACGGGAGACGAGCAGGCCGCTCGCGGCAAAGTGCTGCAGATGCCCTCAGACCCGGCAAACTTTGCTTAACCTTCTTCATCCTTCGCCGAGAAAAAGACCTTCGCTCTTGCGGTTCAAAATCGCCCCCAAAAAGCGCAGGATGATCGGGGCTCCTTCCCAGATCATCCCATCCCTCCCGGTTAGAAGGGGCCGTACTGTTTTCACGATAACGCTACCGTATTGCAGGATGATGTAGCCTGTATAAAATCTTCGTGAAATCGGGTTCCCTTGCGCGCACTAACTTTCTCTCGTGCGCTGCTATATTTTTGTGAATGATTGATTAATGCAGAGCTGCGGGCCTTTTCGTCCGCAGATTCCAAACTCTCAGGAAGCAGAATGCCGCGCAAACTCGATGAGTGCCGACGCCTGCAACAGCGCGCCGAAAAGCTGATACCCGGAGGAGTGAACTCTCCGGTTCGCGCATTCAAAGCGGTCGGATGCGAGGCCCCATTCATCGTTCGCGGACAAGGCTCCCATATTTGGGACGCGGATGGGAACGAGTACATTGATTACGTCGGCTCTTGGGGACCGTTGATTCTCGGCCACGCCGAGCCAACCGTGATCGAGGCCATCCTTTCCGCTGCCGTAAATGGAACCAGCTTCGGCGCGTCCACGCCTTCGGAAGCCGATCTCGCCGAACTGGTTATCGAGGCTTTTCCTAGCGTGGAAAAGGTTCGCTTCGTGAGCTCCGGGACCGAAGCCACCATGTCCGCAATCCGCCTGGCGCGCGCTTTCACCAAGCGAAAATATGTTGTCAAGTTCGAGGGCTGTTATCACGGCCATGCCGATTCGCTGCTGGTCAAGGCTGGATCAGGAATTGTTACGTTCGCTATCCCGGGCTCCGCGGGAGTGCTCGAGGAAGTCACTCAGTTCACTATCGCGCTTCCTTTTAATTCGACCGAACTGCTCGAGCAGGCGTTCAGCAAATATCGACATCAGATTGCATGCGTGATCGTCGAACCGGTAGTTGGCAATATGGGTTGCGTTCCGGGAGCGGGCGAATATCTGGCCACGCTGCGAACCATCACCGAGCGCGAGCATACAGTT
Organism: Terriglobales bacterium; assembly: GCA_035517535.1. Taxonomy (GTDB): domain Bacteria; phylum Acidobacteriota; class Terriglobia; order Terriglobales; family Acidobacteriaceae; genus Gp1-AA145. Next base: position 1,794 of record DATIYR010000224.1, on the reverse strand, counting down.
TTGATTTTCGATGAAGTCATGACCGGATTCCGCGTAGCATACGGCGGCGCGCAGGAATTGTACGGAATCACTCCCGACCTGACCACCTTCGGCAAAATTATCGGCGGTGGCTTGCCGGTCGGCGCTTACGGCGGGCGTGCTGAAATCATGGACTTGGTTGCGCCGCTCGGCCCCATGTATCAGGCAGGAACACTTTCTGGCAATCCGTTGGCCATGGCCGCGGGGATTGCGCAGCTGAAAATTCTGCGCGAGAAAAAACACGAAATTTATCCCCGGCTCGAAGCCCTCAGCGCGAAAGTCGTCGATGAAGTCGTCGCGGGCGCAAAAGCAGCAAACGTTCCGCTCACCTCCAATCGCGCAGGATCCATGTTCACCTGGTTTTTCGGTCCGGACCCAGTTACTGATTGGGATTCCGCGTCAAAGACCGACACAGCTGCATTCGGCCGCTTCTTCCGCAAAATGCTGGATCGTGGAATTTATTTGCCGCCCTCGCAATTCGAGGCTGCATTCCTCAGCGCCGCGCATTCCGACGAAGACATTTCGAAGACAATCGATGCTGCAAAGCAGTCCTTCCAGTCATAGTACATCGCGAGCTGCTGTTACTTCCGTGCCGCGGTCATCAGTTGCCAATCCCAACGCAACAAAAGTATTCTGATCTTGCATCGTACAAAAATCAGCTGCATCTTAGAGCTCATTAGGCCGATCGTGCGCGCTTACGACATAATTCCGCTTAGCGGCAAAAAGACTGGTCTCCGTCTTTCGCCGCTCATCTATCGCGCCGCGGTCATTCTGTGCATTTCGCTGGTTTTTCTCACCAGCTTTGTCGCCGTCGCCCACTTTCACGCCAATGATTTAAACAATCCCGATCACTCCTGTTCGCTTTGCGCTCTGGCCCATGCTGGAATCGCGGTCAATACCGCCGCCGCGCCCGCACCAGTATTTTCGGCCTCGATGCTCGCCGAAATCCCTGCTATCTGCCAGCAGTCCCTTCTTTTAGTCTCCTCGCACTACATCCGTCCTCCGCCGCAGGCCTAGCCAGCACTTCAATCCAGGCCATTCGGAAAGTAAATTCTCGGAGGATGCAATGAATTCCTATCGCACGCCGCTGCGCGCGGCGGTTTTCACCATGCTATTTGCTGTTTCCGCTTCCCACCTCTTTGCGCAAGGAGCTAATTCGGGCTCCATCATTGGAACAGTTTTTGACCCCTCGGGCGCCGTCGTGCCCGGTGCGACGGTGGAGATCCGCGACCCCGTCAGCGCCTTTGACCGCGTCGCCACGACCAGCAGTACCGGAGGATTCGATTTTTCGAATGTCCCGTTCAACCCTTACCACCTGACCGTGCGCAGTAAGGGCTTTTCTCCCCACGTGCAGGACGTAGAGGTTCGGTCAATCGTTCCCGTTGACCTGAAGATCAATTTGACCCTGCAAAGCTCCGAGGTTGTCACCGTCGAGAGCGGCGCCGAGGATCTGCTCGAAAAGAGTCCCACCTTCCACACCGATGTCGATCGGAACCTGTTCGACAAGATTCCGCTTGAGAGTCAATCCTCGCAACTGAGCTCCGAGGTTACGCTGGCCACTCCCGGAATTGCTGCCGACTCAAATGGCTTGTTCCACGGCCTCGGCGATCACGCCGAAAATTCGTTTTCTCTTGACGGCCAGCCGATCACCGATCAACAGAGCAAAGTTTTTTCCAATCAGATTCCGCTCGACGCCGTTCAGTCGATGGAAGTCATCTCCGGCGCGCCTCCGGCCGAATACGGCGACAAGACCAGCGTCGTCATCGACGTCACCAC
>DATIYR010000223.1:0-7043 GCA_035517535.1 Terriglobales bacterium | reverse complement strand
GGAATCGCTGCAGCGATTGCGGTGCTGCTCTATACCGCAAGTCAACCGTGGATTGCGTTCTAGTTTTGCTGAGGTCAGAATCTAATTCTGCGGCGGCTGGGGCGGGGTAATTCCAGGTTCGGGGACCTCTGAATAAGCCTGCGGATCAGGAGCGGCTTGCACTTCTGGACTCTCCTGCGGAACGTTGCTGGCTGTTGCAGGCGGCGCGTCAGGCTGGTAGGCCGGGAAGCCGGGCGTCTTATGCGAAAGTAATACGCTGCGCAATACGCGCGGATCAGCCGGCGAACCGACGACGACAAAATTCAAGTCGGAACCGTTGAGCAGATCTCCCAACACCTGACTCGCCGGCCCCGGTCCGGAATCAACCTCGACTCGCTCCTGCTCCGTTCCCGCGGGAATGGCGATGGCCGCCCCCGTATGCTTCTGCACCTGAAACAAAACTTCAGACAAAGTCGCATTATGCGCGTGAATCTCCAGCAAGCCGTTTGCGAATAGCACGCGAACTCCGTTGACGGCTGGAACGGAATTTTGCGGAGTTTTTCTCACCACGAATGGATCGATTTGAGCCGCTCGGGCCGGAGTTGCGCTAGCTCCTGATACCCAGCCGATAATCGGTTGCGGATTTGAATCGCTTTGCGTTGCAGGCTGGCTGGCGCCAAGCGCCACCGTAAACCCTGAGCCGGTCGGCGTGATGCGATACCACTGCGGCGAATTCAAATCCAAGACAATTCTGGTGACAGGCGGCGAAGCGGAGAACAAACCCACGCGAACTCGCCGCACCTCATTGCGGTTTACGATCTGGTTATGGAGCGTTGCGGCCGGGTGAGCGCCGGGAACATCGATGACCAGGCGCTCAGGATCGGTGATGATTTGCGCCTGCGGCGCTACAAGTGTGCTGGTTTGAACCTGCAACTGAAATGGGTCGCCGGGGTTGACCGATATTTTTTGAACAAACGTCTGCTGTGCCTGGGAGTGCGCGGACGCACTCAAAATCGCCAGAAGCGCAGCGAGACACAAGTACTTGGGGGATTGCATGATCCTGAGCGGATTTTAGCAGCGCTGCAGGTGCCGAAGTTACACTTTGGTACTAGCACCGCGCGTGCAAATGACACGGAGGGTTCGTGCAAGAACCTTGCTGATTTGCGAATTCAGCTTTTGCGATAACGCGCAAAAATCAGCGCCGCGCCGGAGAGAAAGAGAACCATTGTTCCCGGTTCAGGTGTAGCGGCCGGTGGCACTACCGGCGGAGGCGTCTGACCTCCGCCGCCATTGTTTCCTACTCCGCCACCAACGCCGCCGAAAGGTAAAGGGACGATTCCCAACGGAAAATTGGCAGCAAAGCCATTGCCCGCCGCAGCAGATGCAGGCCCCATCGGCATTATCGGATCGATGTGAAGCAGGCCGGAATTGAAGGTCGGAGGAATGGACTCGATTCCACTGGCCACCGCATCCGGACGTTCGAGTTCTGCCATTAACGGCTGCTCCGGCGAGGTCCTGGCCTGCGGCAAAACCGAAACCTGATTTCCGCAACGGGTACGGGCCGTAGTGTTCCCGTCTGTAAGCAGCGTTTCGCCCACGCGCAGAAGCGCCTGCTCGCGCGTCCAGTAGATCTGGTTCCCGAGGCGATAAGAAAGGTAAACCTTGCGCGGTTCGTTCACCCGAACAATGCGCGCCCGCCTGTAATCGAAACCGGAATAATGCCTGGCCACGAGCGGGTCGTGCTCGGTGGCCTCGTGCAACTCCTGCGCGGAACCTACTCCGCCGGGAATAACCGAGTACGGATAAACCAGACGGCGATTGCGCGATTGGATTTCTGGGGCACGTGAGACCTCTATGCTGGAAGAACTGCTGGAAATGACCGAGACGGAAGATCGCTCACGGGAAGCTTGCACCCGAGCGGAAATCCAGCGAATACCGAGCACGCAAACCGCCGTCAGCACAAGAACAGCGACGCCGCGAACCGCCAGCGGCCCAAAATCTGCGCCCCTTTTTCTGCGGACAAGCCGCGCACGCGAAGACTTCAAATCATCCCCACACAACTGTGTCGACAGCATCCGCTTGTACCGAAGCGGCTTCCATCGAACCAGATATTTTCAGTTATGACTGACGTGCGAAGCCATAACCGAGAAAGGTTATGTTGACGTTCGTGAACAACGGGGTGCTATTTGCGGGGATGCTAGCAGACCAGGAAAATGATTGCACAAGAATAATCTGTTGATAAATTGGGTTCGAATTTTTCACCGTACTATTCAACCAGCGCAAATCCAGCAACTTACATGCGGTGCGGAGCTGTGGAAATACGGAGCGTAACTCGGCATATTTTTCGCTCGCAACGTCGAGCAGTTTATATTTGAACTCGATGAAATCAGCCCCAACTCGTTTCACGCCGCAAACCGCCATTGCAATCATGGCTGCGGGCAAGGGCACGCGGCTTAAATCGAAGCACCCGAAGGTTCTGCACGAAGTCGGCGGAAAACCTCTCCTCGCATACGTGATCGCCGCGGCGAAAAAGGTGGCCGCACCGGAGGATATCTATGTAATCGTCGGCCACGAAGCGGAGAAAGTTCGCGAAGCGGCGCAAGAAACGAGTGTTCAATTCGTGTTGCAGGAGCCGCAGCGCGGAACCGGGCATGCCCTGATGTGCGCGGCGCCTGCACTTGCAAAATACGATCAGGTCGTCGTGCTCTCCGGCGATGCGCCTTTGATTACCGCGGAAACAATTACAAAGCTGCGCGATTTTCACCAGCAGAAAAAGGCGGCGATGACGATCTTGAGCGCTGAGCTGGAGAATCCGACGGGATATGGCAGAGTAATTCGCGCGAGCTCGAAGAATGGCGAAGTAAAAGAAGTGGTCGAAGAAAAATCCTGCACGCCGGCCCAAAGAAAGCTCCGCGAAATCAATTCCGGATTTTACGTCTTCTCGACCAAGCTGCTGTTCGGGAACATCGATCGCCTCAAGACAGACAATCCGCATGGCGAGTACTACTTGACCGATATGGCCGCGGTACTACGCCAAGCAAAGCAGCGCGTGGTCGCGGTCAAAACCGAGCAGCCTTGGGAAATCCTGGGAAGCAATACGCGAGCAGAGTTGGTTGAGCTCGACCGAAAGTTGCGCGGTGAAAAATGCGCAGCGCTGGTGGCCGACGGCGTGACCATTTTTTATCCCGAAACTTGTGTGATCGATTCGGACGTCGAGGTCGGCGCCGATACGACGATAGAACCATTCGTCCAGTTGCTGGGCAAAACGCACATTGGCAGCGATTGCAGAATTCGTTCTTACTCCGTGATCCAAAGTTCGCGGCTCGGCGACGGCGTTGAGATTCTGCCCGGCTGTGTGATCGACGATTCCAGGATCGAGGCACGGGCGCGGCTTGGCCCGTATTCCCGTTTACGTCCGGGGAGCGAAATCGGCGAAGGCGCACACGTTGGGAATTTCGTCGAGACAAAGAAAATTCGACTAGGTAAGAACTCGAAGGCCAACCATCTCACCTATCTTGGCGACGCTGAGATCGGTGACGGCGTGAACGTCGGCGCCGGAACCATCACCTGCAACTACGATGGCGTCCATAAGTACAAAACCATCATCGAGGATGGCGTGTTTGTTGGCAGCGACTCGACTTTAGTCGCGCCCATCAAGATCGGCAAAGACTCTTATATTGCTGCGGCATCTTGCATCACGGAGGACGTGCCAGCGGATGCTCTCGCTCTCGGCCGTGCCAAGCAGGTGGTTAAAGAAGGATGGGCGAAAACCAGAAAATCGAAATAGCCTCTAATCAGAGGCGCCGTCTGCAAAGATTCTCTGCGTTCTCGTCGGATCCTCGGCGATCTCCGCGGTTAAAAGTTTTTCAAAACCTCTAACCCCAGAGCACGCAAACGCGGCAGCGAGTTCGCAGAGAACAAGGTTGCGATTGTTGATCGTTCATTTGCCAACTTCCGCATGTCCCGAGACTGCTCGACCGTTTTTCGCCGCCCACACGCTGTTTGCGGCGATGCATAAAGCAACGATTGCCAATACGAACACGCCTGTCCGATCCAACTCCGGGAACAAAAGAAGCGAAACCCCGAGCGCGAGCACGGCGATAATATTCCCAGCCGGAAGCCTGAATGCCGCCTCTGACACTTCCTTCTTATGACGCAGTACCGGCAGCGCCGCGCAAACCGATCCGTAATAGATCAGGCGCGACATGGCTGAGATCGTCACGTTCCACTGAAAGCTCCCCATCAGCGAAAAGATCAGCGAGCAGGCGGCCAGGACAACAATCGCGACGTGCGGCGTGCGAAACCTCGCATGCACTTTGGCCATGATTGCCGGCACGTCACCTCGCTCCGCCAACGCAAACAGAATTCTCGGAAATCCGAGGATATTTGCGCTGAGATAACCATAGGTCGCAAACAGAATCGCGATGCTGACAACACCTGCGCCCGACGGGCCCACCATCGCCTGAACCGCGCTTGCTATCGGACGATTACTAATCGATGTAACCGGCACAACCGAGATGACGATCCACTGCGTTGCGATGTAAACAAAAGCGCAGCTGAGGAGCGCAACCAACAAAGCGAAGGGATAATCGCGGCGCGGATCTTTGGCTTCGGCAGCGGGCATGAGCGCCGTTTCATACCCGCCGTAAGCGAACATCAGCAGCAGAATAGAATGCAGCCATTTGTTGGCAGGTCCAGCAGGTGCAGCAAGGGCAAGCGCATGATGATTTAACGCGAGAAAGCACACGCCGCCTGCGATGAACCCGAGAAGCGTTATCAGCTTCACGGCCGTGAACAAGTTGCTCAGCAAAGTGCCGCTGCGAACACCGATGTAGTTGGCCCAGGTCAGAAATCCAAACAGAGCCAGCAATACCGCTGCGCGCGAAACCAGCAAATTTGCCTTGGGCCAAAATTCTGCGAGATAAATAACAAAAAGATTTGCGTTAGCGCCAATTGCGGTGAACCGGGCAAGCAAGCCGAACCACGCCACTGTAATTCCCGTCGTGCGGCCAAAAGCAGCACGCGAATAGAGATACACGCCGCCGCTTTGGTCAAAGCGGGAAGACACCTCGGCGAAGCAAGCCATCACCAGCCCGGTGGCACCCGCCGCAAACAGCCAGGCAAACGGGCTGGCATTGCCGAGCGAGCACGCAATCACCGATGGCAGCCCGAATACGCCGCTGCCAATAATGCAATTGATCGTCAGCGCAGCCAGGCTCCAGCGGCCGATGGCACGGATCAGCGTGGGGCTGGAGGATTCGGGCACCGCAGGTTTGTATCACAAAAGACGGCACTTAGGCAGGTGCGACGACCGCAACTCAGGGCGTGATCATGATCACGTTCACGGGTTCGTGCCGTCACCTCTTTTCCGGAGCCTAATGATTACGCTAAAGATGCAGTCGTGGAGGTGGTTCATGTCCACAATCGCTCAGCCTGTCGCTCAGCCTGTCAGCGCTCAGGCAACCCAGGAAGCTACGGGCATTTCGCTCAAACATATTCTGGTCGCCACAGACTTCTCCCCAGCCTCAACCCGCGCCTTCGATTTCGCGTTGGCTCTGGCGCAGCGCTATGGCTCGGAACTGCACGTTGTGCATGCTTTGAGTCCCCATGTTCGTGAAGCAGTCCCACTCGATCCATTGCCACGCGAACTCAACCGGGAACGGTTGCAAGCAGAGCGGGAAATGGCGGATATGGATAAAGGTCCACGTATGAAGGATGTGCCTCACCATTTAATGTTGCGGCCCGGAGAGGTATGGGATGTGCTTCATTCGATCATCCGGTCAGAAAAAGTCGATCTGCTGGTGATGGGCACACACGGCCGCGGCATGCTGAAGAAGCTGGCATTGGGCTCGGTTGCGGAAGAAGTTCTGCGCCAGGCCGAGTGCCCGGTCGTAACTGTGGGGCCGCATGTCGCCGTCGCGGATGTAATTGACTCCCGAACAATTCTGTTTGCCACCGATTTTGGCCGCGCTTCCACCCGGGCCCTCCCCTACGCTTTATCGATCGCGCAGCAAACCGGCGCGAAACTTGTGCTGCTGCACATGGTGCCTCCGGTCCCTGCTATGCAAGCGGGATACGTGCCGGCGGTGTTCGGCTCGGACGATCTGCTGCAATGGCGCTCCGCATTACGCGAACAAAGCATGAAAAAGCTGAAGGAGTTGGTTCCACCCGGGACATTAGCGCAAAAGCCGGAATATGTGGTCGCAGGCGACTTTCTACCGGGCGGCATTCTGTTCGCCGCGGCGGAACATAAAGCTGATCTGATCATCATGGGCGCGAACCGCAGCACCACGCCACGAATTGCCGCACACCTGCCGTGGCCGGTGGTGCACGATGTGATTTGCGAATCCAGATGCCCGGTGTTGACGGTCAGCGCGTAGCCGTTGTAAGGAACGACGGAGCGCGGCTGAGTTTCATCAGCTCTGGACGCACTCTGCGTTGACATTTCCACAGGAGAAGGTTCAAACTGTCCACTCTGCCTGGAAACTCCGTTTGGCCAGCAGAAAAACTGGATGTCCGCCGTCAGCCAAATTCATTGAAACGCTTATTTATGGCCGGGAACCGGTTCTCCTACAATCTGGACTCGACCCTGGAGACGGTCGATAAAGCCGAGGAAACCGCAAGCCGCATAGCAAGCGAAACTGGATTTGGCGAAGACGAGGTCATGCAAATTGCTATGGCGGTGCGCGAAGCCGCGGTGAATGCAGTGCTGCACGGCAATGCCTATGATCCCGAAAAGAAAGTGGCGCTCGAATTTGAGCGCACACCGAAGGACCTGGTAATTACGATTCGCGACCAGGGCAAGGGATTGGACCCGGGGAACATTCCCGATCCCCTGGCGCCGGAAAATTTGCTCAAAACCTCCGGACGCGGCATTTTCTTAATACGTTCTTTTATGGATGTTGTTGAGATTCACCCGTCCAGCACGGGAACAGAAATCAAACTAATCAAGCACGTCCACGGCGAGACCGGGGGCGGCAAGGAGGCTTCCCAGTGAATTTACGAGTCAGCACGCGCCAGGTTGACGGAGTCAATATTGTCGATTGCAGCGGACGCATCACCCT
>DATIYR010000222.1:0-5078 GCA_035517535.1 Terriglobales bacterium | reverse complement strand
GTCTATTAACGTTGTGGCGGGAGGGTTCGATGCCCCGCGATTTTGTGAAGTTGCTCGTTTTGTAATTCAACGACCGTTAGAAAGACTCGAAAGTGCATGTGATTTCAGGAGCTTGCCCTGCCCGCATCAATTTCCCCATGGAATCATTGAGAGGTGACTCACTTTCGCTTTCCTAGCCGTTGTCGTAGTCTTTTATCTCTATGGATCTAAAACACCGCAGTCGTCTCATCACTGAGGGGCGCGACCGCGCCGGCGCGCGTTCCATGTTTAAGGCGGTTGGCTATTCGAGCGAAGACCTTGCGAAGCCGCTCATCGGGGTTGCGAACACCTGGATTGAAACCATGCCCTGCAACTTCCATCTGCGCCGGCTGTCTGCCAAGGTGAAGGAAGGAATTCGTAAGTCCGGTGGCACGCCCATGGAATTTAATACCATTGCCGTCAGCGACGGCGAGGCCATGGGCACGGAAGGCATGAAAGCATGTTTGGTCAGCCGCGAAGTGATTGCCGATTCAATCGAACTGGTTTGCCGCGGGCAGCTGTTTGACGCGGTTATCTGCCTCGTTGGCTGCGATAAGACGATTCCCGCGGCGGCAATGGCGCTGGCACGTTTGAATCTACCCGGATTAGTGCTTTACGGGGGGACAATTGCTGCAGGTACATTTCGCGGCAAAGACGTCACCATTCAGGATGTGTATGAAGCTATCGGCGCAAATGCCGCCGGCAAAATGAGCGACTCGGATTTGTATGAACTGGAAAACGTAGCCTGCCCTGGCGCTGGCGCCTGCGGTGGCCAATACACGGCCAACACCATGTCTACCGTGATGGAGATGATTGGAATCTCTCCCATGGGATACAACAGCGTGCCCGCAATGGACCCGAAAAAAGACGAAGTTGCTTATCATTGCGGCGAACTGGTGATGGATTTGTTGAAGCGCGGAGTGAGGGCCAAAGACATTTTCACGCGCGAGGCTTTCGAGAATGCGATTGCCGGGGTTGCGGCTTCCGGAGGATCGACAAACTCCGTGTTGCACCTGCTTGCATTGGCGCGTGAGACGGGAGTTCCACTGGTAATTGATGATTTCCAAAAAGTCAGCGAGCGCACCCCGCTGCTCTGCGACCTGAAGCCGTTCGGCAGGTTCGTTGCCGCAGACATGCATCGCGCAGGCGGAATCCGCTTGCTTGCAAACCGCCTTGCGCAAGCTAGGAAGCTGCACGAGGAAGCCATGACCGTTACGGGCAAAACCATCGGCGAAGAAGCCGCCGCTGCGGTTGAAACTCCCGATCAGGAAGTCATCGCACCGATCGACAAGCCGCTGAAAGCAACCGGCGGACTGGTGATCCTCCGCGGAAATGTTGCCCCTGAAGGTTGTGTGGCAAAGATCAGCGGACATGAACGATTGAGCCACCGCGGTCCGGCTCGCGTCTTTGAGTCCGAAGAAGAGGCCATGAGCGCAGTGGTAGGCAAACGCATTCAAGCCAACGATGTCCTGGTGATTCGCAATGAAGGCCCCCGTGGTGGTCCGGGGATGCGCGAAATGTTGGCTGTGACCGCGGCCATCGTCGGCGAAGGCCTTGGCGAATCGGTTGCGCTACTCACCGACGGGCGTTTCAGCGGGGCAACTCGCGGGTTGATGATCGGCCACGTCTCGCCGGAAGCGGCGCTGAACGGCCCAATTGCTGCCATTCACGAAGGGGATACGATCCACATTGATGTGAAGCAGCGGCTTCTCGAGGTCGAGCTTAGCGATGGTGAAATTCAGCGCCGAATCTCGCAATGGAAGGCGCCAAAGCCGCATTACCAAGCTGGAGTGTTTGCAAAGTATGCCGCGCTGGTTTCCTCCGCATCGGAGGGTGCGGTTACCCGGCCCAAGTAGTTGTATTTAAAGCTGATATGCTACGAACATTCCGGGCCCGATTACTGCCGGTCCGAATTTAACCGAAGTTTTACCAAAATAGTTTGCAAGTGGCTGCGCATCCAAGTAACTTGGGTTAGGCGGTGACGGGTTGCGCAGCGCGATAAGGCAGTTCCAGCCATTATTTTTAGCGATTTTTGCCGTTCTTGCGGCTGGCTTGGCCTTCGCCCAGACCCGCGACCAGATTGCGCCTACACTTTCAAGCGCTCACCACGGTTTTACCGTATTTCCGCCCCGCGGCCACAGCAAACCCATTGCAAACGGTACAGTTAACGGCAGGTCTGGAATCGATTCCATCGAGACGTTCAACGGAGACTTCCGCGTTAATGGCGTAGGACCAAGTGGAAGTCCACAACACAAATGGCTCTACACAATCGCGGGTAGCCGTCCTGATCTCGGGGGGACGACTGTGTTTGATGCCCCGATTGTGCCGGTATCGTTGGACCTGCTCGACTACGATGGCTCGGTTCGCGTGGTAAACGGGCACAGACTTCACTATTCGGTCGAACCATTTGTACAGGCAACGCTGAATTCGCCGATCTTTCAAACCGCCGATTACACCAGCAGCGAAGTGCCAACCCAGTTTTCGGATTCGGTGCAGCGCGCCGAGTTCTACAACGTAATGCAATCCGACTGGCACACACTGCTCAAGCCTTCGCTTAAAACGCCGCGTACGCTCTCGATTCCACGCGGCGACTATTATTTTGCGCTTAACAACGACGGCTCGTGCTGCGCTTTTGTGCTGGTGGATATCGACGTTTTCTCAAATCGGCTGTTCCCGCCGACAGCAACGGATATATCTACTCCGGTCGGTGCCGCCGAGCATGCCGGCGACATCACCACCCGGGGAATCGCGACATTTCTCTTCCCTAATACTTATCTTTATCTGCAGCACAATCCGAACAACTGCTGCGTGCTCGGATTCCACACGTACGACTACGAGCCTGGAGACGCGAACAACGGATTTCGCGAGAAACGCTACGTTCTGAACTATTCAAGCTGGATCAGCCCCGGCCTATTCGGCACCGGGTTCGAAGACGTAACCGCTTTGAGCCATGAGATTACCGAGAGCCTGAATGATCCCTTCGTGGGTAGTGATGGCGTGCACGGGATTACTCCGTGGTGGCTTTCCGAGAACGGAAACTGCCAGGATGACTTCGAAGTCGGCGACGTAATCGAAGGACTGCCCGACTCTACAACCGCGGTTAAGCTTTCCGGCCGCACCTACCATCCGCAAAATGAGGCGTTGTTGCAGTGGTTCGAATTTCAGTCGCCTTCAACCGCGCTGGGCGGGGCTTACAGCTATCCGAATGAAAGCGTTCTGACTTCTCTTTCCCCGAACGAAAACATAAATTGCAAACGGTAGTCTTGAACGACGATTCCCTATCATCGTGAGCGACGCGGAATGATTCGCTCGCCAATCATTCGGATGACGGGTACCTGGATTTAGAACGAGAACCTCACCTGCAAATCCACACGCCGGTTCGCCGAGGCCGAAGAGAACGGCCCGCCTCCGATTTGAATCGACTGTCCGAACAATGGCGAACTGAGGTTCCCAACTGGCGGTCCGGGATTCAGTGTGTTGAATAGATTGCGTACGCCGATGCTGAAGGTGAGACTGTATTGACGGTTGGTTGAGCCAATCGCGAAAGGATTTCCTCCGCCTCCACTTAATCCCCGGCCACCCAGCCCTCCGCCTCGCGGCCCACCATAATGCGGACCACCGCCCGAGCCGCCTTTCGTCTCGCGTCCGAAGCCGATGGTCTTGCTCAAGCGCAGATTGAAGGTCGCATTTGCCGGGCCGGTGCAGTAATTGATCGGCACTTCTGGCAAGCCGTCGGAAACGGTTGAAAATGACGCACGAGAAGTGCACACCGCAGTCTCGCCGCTATTCGCAAAGAAAGGACGATCGTTAAAGATTGAATCGCCGTTGTTATCTTGGCCGGTAGTCAGGTTATAAGGTGCGCCCGAATTGATTACGATGAACGGGCTCAACGAAATCGCGTATGGCAGGGAAATGTTTCCAAATAAGAATGCGCGCTGGCGTACATCGAAGGTCGCACGGCCGTAGTCTGCCATAGGGTCGAACTGGTTCGAGAGAAAACTCGCCTCGGTGCTGGTGCCGCTGGAGAAAAAGCCGCTTGCGCTGCCTCCGGAGCTGACGTTGCTGTTGGCGTAGTTCAGCGTGTAAAAGCCCGCAAGCGTGAAACGTCCCGCCATAATCCGCACGTTCGCGATGAGCTGGTTCTGGCGGAAGATCCCTCCCGAATCGTACTGGTAGATGTTGTCGTTGCCATACAGGGAAGCCTGCGCTCTGGCGCCGACCGGCGACCACGGCGCCGGCGCATTGATGTTATCGATGTAGAATGCGTGCTCGCCGCGGGAATTCAAATACGTAACCGACACCGTTGCCGCCTTCGTGACCTGGCGTTCAACGCTGATCGCACTCTGGATTGTGTAGGGCGCGCGCAGATTCGGCGAAATCTGGTATTCGGTCGGCGATCCAGTTGTGGCGAGCTGATTAAAGCTGGGGATACCTGAACCATTCGCAGAAAAAAAGTCTGGATTGGTTACGACCGCACGCTGCTGGGTCACTCCATTCAGCAGCTCCGCTTCTTCCACTAGGTTGTAGCCGAAGCGGTCGTAAAAAATTCCAAATCCGGCACGCAGCACGGTTTTCGGCGAACCTCGTCGTGTGTGGCCTAGTCCCCACGCGAGTCCTAGCCGCGGCGCAAAATCGGCGTGGTCGTGAATATCGTTTTGCGATTCAAACCGCAGACCGTAGGTAAACGACAGATTCGGTTTCGCGCGCCATTCGTCTTCCGCGTATACGCCGGCATCGAACCAGCCGGTACTAACCGTGGGTGATCCGGCGCTCATGGAAAATTGCGATGGGCAGGATGGTGGACCGCCAGATGGCCCCGGGCAGCCAAACTGCAGGGCATTCTCGTAGACGTTTATAGCTTGCAGCGGCGCACCGTTGGAAAACACCGGGGAAAAAGTGAACGTGCCGTTGAAATCGGCGTTCATAAATTCGGAAGACGTAATCCCGCGCAGCCGTGTTCCGAATGTGATCATGTGGTTTCCATGCGTGATGGAGGTGTAATTCTGCAGCTCGTAATTGTCCTGTGTCGTGCGAACCAGCCCCTCCGAACTCTCTCCGGT
>DATIYR010000221.1:0-12141 GCA_035517535.1 Terriglobales bacterium | reverse complement strand
GCTTTCGCCACCTCAATGATCTTTGCCAGTTTTTCAATGAACACCTTGATTGCGTCATAAATAGCAATGATTGCCGAAATGAACGCTCCGCCCGGTATCAGCATGGCCGCGATCTGAGCCACTGCGCGCTTTACCACCGTGACCACAACAAAGTCCATGATCGCCTTGATCACCACGTCCTGCAGATTGCTGAGCTGCTCGACGATTTTGTCCCAGGCGGCCGCGGGTCCTTGTGTCACAAGCGTCACCACGATGTCGAACCCGGTCTCCATGGCTTTCACCGCAGTTTCGCCAACAACTTTCACCAGCTTTGCGCGAATGTTCTCCCAAGTAAGCCCAAGCACCGAGAGCACGAACTTGACGATTTCGCGAAGATCGAAAGACTTCGGGATGTAAACGCCTTTCAATGACTTCGTAAGCCAATCGAAGAAGCTGTTCTTCAGGTGTGTGCCAAAGTGCTCCGCGAACAAGTGGACGCCGAGTTTTCCCGCATCCACCAGGTGATGTACGAACTGGATCGGGTGCTTGAAAATGGAGCTAATCGCAGCTCCAACTTTCCTGAGATACGGCATCGCGCCGGGAGCAACCACTTCAAAGATGATCTCGAGCAGGTTCAAAACCTTCTGCAATGCCCAGCTAAAGAACTTGGCCCCAAAGCCGACGAACACCTTGATGACTTTTAAAACCGCCTTGGGCAGAAGGATGATGTCCTCAATCGTGAGCGACTTCAGGGCGTCAATAAATAAGGATGGAATCTGGGTGACAAAACCCAGCAGCTCTTTCAGGGCGGACTTGAACCAGTTCCAGGCGCGTGAAATCGCATTCGCCTTCTTGATGTTTTCCCAGACCTCGTCTTCATGAATCAGTTTCATGAAGCCGCCGATCACGGCTTCAGGGCTGTCATCGACCTTTTCGCCGGTAATGGGATCGTGGCCGAGGACCGCGGTCAATAAATCCCACGCAGAAGTTTTTTCTTTAATGAGCTTGGCCAGCGGAACCAAAATGGCCTGCTTGAGCATTTCGAGAATGTCGAGGACGACGCCTGCAATGAATTTCCCGATCCGCTCAATCGCGCGTTCGAAAACCCCAAGGGCGTCCTCGACAACCTTGATGGGGTGGCGAATGTCCGTCCAACCGAGATCATCCACAAAATCGTCCCAGTCCTGCTTGATTGCACGGCCAACCGCGAACATCTCCTGAATTTTTTTCTCAAGCCAATTGCCGATCTTGTCGAACACGCCGTATTTGTCGAGCGCCTGCTCGATCTGGTGACCCACGACCGGAACAAGTTCCACCATGCCGCGAAGGATATTGGCGGCGCTTCGGTCGACGTCCTCCCCAGTAATTGGGTTTCTGCCGATCAGTACTGTCAGCAGGCGGTACCCGGGAATGTTGTAGGCCGCGTCGGAAACATGCTCGCGCACCCACTTCAACGGTGACCATCGCTGCACGCGAGGTTTATCGACGCGTCCAGTGATCGCGAACTTCTCGCCTCGCATGACCGCGGCAGCCGCACGGTCCGCTTCGATTTCGAAAGGATCGCTCTGCCCGGGCGCCGAGCGCATTACGGTGGGAACGCCCTGTTGTTGCACAGTGTGCGCGGCTTCATGCGCGATCAGTTGCAGATCTTTCAGCTTTTCATTTCTGCCAAGAAAAATATGTTTGCCATAGGCAAACGCCCGCGCTGAAAAACTCGCCGCCGCCGCTTGCGCGTGCGAGTCGGCATGAAATTCCACTCCGTCGAGGTTGATTGAGTAACTGTTTTCGATTGCGCTCTTAACTTCAGGCGGCAGCGCGTGAGATGAAGACTCGGCAGTATTGGGGATTGGCGAAGGTCGCGTGTGAATGGCTGTTGCTTTTGCCCTTTCCGGTGCGGTTGCTCCAGCTGGGGCGTGCACGGCTTGTGGCGCGTGAGCATCTGTGCGAGTTTCGGTTGTCGCTTGGGCAGGAGCAGGTTTTGAACCCGGAGTAGCGGCTATGAGATGAGCAGCGGCCGGGGTCGTCGGAGTGATCGGCCGGTCCGGCAAGATTTTTTGAGGTGCTGTCGCGAGCGTAGTGTGGATCGCCTTCTCACTCGATGGTTGAATTGAAGTTTTCGAAGCGGAGATGGATGCGATTCCCGGCGTTGACGAACTGGTGACAATGCCAGCGCGTACAAATGCGGGGAGAGCAGGCGCTGAGGTTTTGGCGATCGTCGACTGAGGCTCTGATTTTGGTTTTGCAGGTTTCGGGCCGGCAGGTTTCGCCACCGGGGCCGAAGGTTTCGGCTTAACAGCCGCGGGTTTAGGCGCCAGACTGGCTGCAGCCGGCATGTAATCCTTATGCGGAGAGCAGCGCCCCCGCGGGTTTGAGTTCGCTGGGCAATTGCCTGCTCAACTTGCGGTATTCACCTGCGACTCCGGTCAGCAAATGACCGTAAAAAATTTGTTTCCCGTCCTGTGCTGCGGCGACCGCACCACGAAGAACGGCATTGCGGATTTGCCCGCCGGAGAGTTCTGCAATTGCCGAAAGCCGGTTCAGTTGCTCCGAGCTGACGCCATGGGCATTGCCTAAATGGGAAGCCCACAACGCTCGCCGCTCCTCAGGACCGGGCAAGGGGAAGGATAAGATGGCGTCGAATCTGCGGGCGAAAGCGTCATCGAAACGGCTGCGGCCATTGCTGGTCAGCACGGTGATACCGTCGTAACTCTCCATGCGTTGCAACAGGTAGTTCGTTTGTGCGTTCGCGAACCGGTCATTGGCGTCGTGAATGTCTGTGCGTTTGCCAAAGAGGGCGTCGGCCTCGTCAAACAAGAGCAAAACTTCACTTTGCTCAGCCTGTGCCATTAGCTGACTGAGATTCTTTTCCGTCTCGCCGATATATTTGGACGTGATGGTCGAAAGGTCAACGCGGAAAAGAGGAATGCCGAGCCGTGTTGCCAGCCATGCGACCGCGAGCGTCTTGCCGGTCCCGGAAGGTCCAACGAAGAGCGCACGAACGGAAGGGCGATAACGCGCGCGAATCGATGGACCGAGTGATTTTGCAAACTGTTCTCGCATCCGGCATCGGGTGACGAGCGCTTCCAGGTCAAAGCGCAACGCCGCAGTCAGGATTAAAGCGTCATCGTCGACTTCATCGGGTATGAGTTCGGCGAGAGCTCCCAGTCCTGCACAATCTCCGCGACGCGAAACCGAACGGATGTGAGCGTATGAAATTGCGGCATGTTTTCCGGCTTCGTCACGGGCTTTGGCGGCAAGTGATGCGATCCTTCCGCTACCATGGCGGTGTTCGCTTGCCAGGCGGGCTGCCAGTTCAGAATCTCCAATCGCCAGCTGCCACAGCGCTTTCCGTTCATTGACGAAAGGCGTTTCCAGCCGCCAGTCCAGGACGGCGCGTTCATCGGATTCGAATTCTCCTTCGGGTCCGCTGAGAACGATGATCGGGCCACGGTGGCCGGGAATCTCAAGAATGTTTTTGCGCTCTCCGGGAGCTAACCATTGCGACAAAACCGGGATTGCACCATTCAACCTTAGCCACGGCGCAATAGCTGCGACGTGCTCTGCCGTAACAAGAACAGCACGATATGAAGCGGCAGAACAAACTGCAGCAGCGGCGGCGCGTGTTTCCAACAGGTCACCAGACCGGATGATGAGAGCCGGCCCCGATGAACTCACATCTCGTATGCGTTCGGCCAACGCGAGCCCGCGTGCCTTGGATGACTCGCAGAGCGGGACCGGGAAACGATCGAGCGCGATGGCGGAAGCTCCTGGCCACGAACTCTCCATTCCTTGTAAGGCCAGAATGGTTGGCAGTGGAACGCGCATTTGCCGTTCGGGCAACGGAGCATCCTCCCCGGCTAATTGGAGAAGTCCGGAGCGCACTGCCTTGCCTTGCGCAAGCTGATGAACAGCCTGGGGAAAATCATCGGAGGCATAGGCTTGTGCGGTAATCCCAATGGTCGGGCGACTCGATGCGAGCGGCTGCTGCAAATGTGATAAGACGTAGCCGATCAGCAAATCCTGCTCAGCTGCTACAGCTAACCGCACCGCAAGAAGTTCGATGGGAGTGAGCTTGAAGTGGCAGGCAACTTCGGCCAGCGGGACATCGCAATCAGCCGGGCTCTGCAGGTAGCGATCGAAGGCGGTGAGAAAATCTCCAGCGCCCTCGATACGGGCCCCGGCCATTTCTCGCAAGCGCGCTCTCACAGTATCGTCCAAGGTCTCACAAGCCGACGCGAGCCGCGCGATTCCGGTCAGGACAAACGAGTAGGCATTCAGTGTTTCTTCAGAAATGGATTCTGCCGTGAGGTTCAGCACGGCGCACCCCCGCGGGCGCAGTCCTCGTAGTGGAACCGGACGACTCTTCCGAACTTCCCGAACCAGGGCAACCAGCCTGGATCAATATCCAATCCAATGCGGCGTATACGAATGTCACTCTTGCCGAGCGGCAAGGTTATATCGAGATCTGTCCGGCTTGACCAGATTCGTCCCGGTCGATTCACGATTTCGTGTGTGGTAATTTGTCCCATTCGCCAGCACCATCGCCGGACAGCAACAGCCCAAAGGCGCAGAAAGTCCTCGCTCTCGAGCTTCACGTTCCGCATTGGAGCAATATTCGGCGGCCAAAGTTTTGCATTCCTGACTTCGACATTCGAAGACAGCATCGCAAAAACTGATGACGGCAGAAAAAATTCCTTTTGTCTCGGATCAAGACCTAGGAAAATCGGGTCATCCTCGGCGACTCCTGCGTTTGCTGCCAACCTTCTCAGGATGTGCTGAGGCAAGCTGGTCTCTGCCAGTTCAGGACACGACTCTATTGCCGCAGGCAATCGTAGCTGCCGCAGCGCATTCAGGAGAAAATAAAGTCCCGCAGCAGCGGTGGGTTCGCCTAACAAAGATTGGGGAACGACGTATTCTGCCTGGTGAGCATTTTTCAACGCGCGTTTTCGAAGCTCGAGCGAGCTTTCTTTAACGCTAAGATCGCCCGCCGCCACAGCGTTCGCGTCATCACGAAACCTAATTACTGCCCCATCTGAAAGTCGTTGATTCGAATCTGCCCGATTCTGTTCGCTGGCCTGGAACGTCTCCAAATGCCGTAATGTGGCACGTGCTTCTTTTACCGCCGTGCTCGCGCTCATCTGGACAGGCGCAACCGAAAGGACGAGTAGCGCACTGAGCCATACCGTTCGCGGATCATTCCAACCGAAATGTTGCGCAATCCTTTGTAATAACTCCCGCAACTTTTGGGGCAAAGCCGCCGGCGCGCTTATGCTCGATTGTTTTGAAGGACCTTCCAGCTCATCGAGCCATTCCCGAATCGTGAAAAACGGAATAGCGGATAAAAACGGAATCGGATCGCAATCGCCGAGGGCAGAAAAAATAATCCCGGCGACCGAACCTGCCGGAATACATTGCTGCCAGAGAACCTCAAGAACACTTGCGATATGAATCGGACCGCTGGGCGTCGGTCTATCGCCGAGAACCAGCGGCCAAAACCAGCTTCGCACGCTCTCCGACCTCACAACTCTGCCAAGTACAACTTCCAAGGCTTCCAAATGATTGTGGAAGTAAACCACGCTGGCCCACTCGGCCCTTGGATCGTTGGCATGAACCGATTGCGATGCCATCGAGGTAAGCGCTTGCTCCATTCTCTCGATCCAGACGTTTCGCGGCGCATTTGCAGGAATGCCGGGCAACGAAACACGGCGAAAGTAATACACTCTACCTTCGTTCTCGCCGGGCAAACTGATCAGCCTCAAGCTTTCTTCGAGCCAGAAAGCCACGCGATGGCGAGACGTGTGTTTGCCAATTCGCACGTAGCTTCGCTTGACGTATCGATCTCCGCGCTCGAGTTGTCTCGCATGCTGTAACGCCATCGTTAGCTCTGCATCATGAGCGGCCGCAACGCCAGTGCCTGAGGTGTTTGCGCCGTGAAATGGGCAGTATCGCTGGTTTCGAGATACACTCCGGGAGTGAACACGTCCGTTACTGTCGCGCTCACGGTGGATGAATCAATATCACTTACGACTGCGCGGGCCGCCAGGTTCGCGCCGGAGTACAGTTGAACGTACATTCCGGCGGCAATGCGGTCTGAGGGCAAGTTTAGCGAAACAACTCCGCCGATAATCGGCTGGGTGCGGATGATTATGTTCCCAGGAATTATGTTGTCCACCGGAACATCGCTCGCGAGCAGAATCGCCGTGCGCACTACGTCACTCATGAATCCCATTGCCGCCGAGTTCGTCGTATCGATTTGCTGGAACAGCCAATCGACCAGCATTTGCATTTGCTGGCGATCGAGGTACGCCTGATCATTCCAGTCGGGCAAGACCGCCAGGCTTTGCAGTTGCACCGATGCGCCGTCGCCGCTCAGGTATTCCGCCCACGAAAGCCTATAAAGAGGTAGCGCGATGCTGGCGCGTGTATAGAGGCAGGTGCTCACACTGCAAATCTGCTGGATCAGTCGCGAAGTCGCATTGCTGACCTCCGTGTGCACGGACTCGGAAGAAATCAGATCGTTCACTGCGGCCACATTCTGCAGGCTTGCGACTTGCGAGCTCCAACTTAGCGCGCTGAGCGCCGCGGGCTGGATTGCAGCGCGCTGGGTTTGCAGACTGCGGAAGACCTGCTGGTTGCTGCTGTAAACCGTGGAGATTGCTGGTGCGTAAACACCGGGTTCTCCAGCAGCCGAGGAGGGTAATAGCGGCAGCTGCAGTTGTGAAATTGCGCGCGCCTGCGTCGCCACCGCGAGTTGTTGCAACAGTACGGGCCGCTCGAGATTTTCCACCTGCGACGAAATCGAAGGCAGCCAATTGACTGGCGCCTCTCGCAGCAGGCCGACAATCTCGCGCAACTCAGGAGGAATCGAGACCGTCTGTTGCAGGCAGGCTGGAACCGGACTGGCAACATTTGCCGGCACCAGCTGCCGGCTTGGCGCTGTATCGATTGCATTCAGCGTTCGCGCGCGTGTGTACGCGACCAACTGCACCGAGTCTGCGAGCACCTGCTGACGTTGAGCGTTCACGTTGTTTACGCGGGTGATCTCGTCGTTGAGCAGGGAAGTGGTGAAAGCGACGTTCTGGCGGTCTTGTGCCAGGTTGTTCTGGATCTGGATGAGAAGCGTTTGCGCCTGCTGCACATTGTTCTGGATATTGTTCAGCGCGGTTGTGCAGAGATTGACGAAGTCGGCGTATTGCTGCACGCGCGCTTCCAGGGCGCGAAGCATCATGGTGTGCTGCTCCACGACACGAACACCGACTGAGAACAACGTCGCTTCCGGAGCATCATTTGGAAATACCGGCGACTGAATGCTGGCCATGAGAGCAGGTTGCTTGTTCACGTCCTGCCACTCGGAAAAAGTGTGAACCGCCAGTCCAACTGGCGGAGGAGAACCTGAGCCTCCTGATGGCGTGCCGCTTGCCGGCGCGACATCTGCGAGAATCGGCAAGTCGTCAGTCGTAATTTCGAGCACAGTAAGAAGCGTCGAAAGCTGCTGCAGAAAACCGAGGCGATTATTAATGGCATAAAACATCGCCTCTTGCGATGGAGATTGTTGCAGACGCTCGGCAATGGTAAGCGTGCGAATGTTCAGTTCGGCGCCGCTGATGGGAGATTGGTTAGTAATGTCTGAGGATGTGGCAGGCGCATTCTGCCCGGGATTCAGTATCTGCGCTGGGCTAGTGATCTGGATCGGCGTTGCTATGATCCCTGCAAGTGTCGGCGACAATGTCGCTGTGCCGGCCGGTGAACGAAGTATTCCAGAAATTCCGGGGCCCACGCTTACGGTATTGATCGGACCTGAAACTCCGGCTAGCCCGCTTATTCCCGATACCCCTCCCAGTCCAGGAGTTACTACCGTAGTTCCCGAGATCGGCGCATTTGCAAGTCCACCCCCGACAGTTGTAATTCCGGAAATGCCGCTAATCGGGAAGTTGATGCGGCTCGCTGCAGCGCCTGCTGGGCTGACCGTTCGAACCGCAGCCAATGTGGAAACGCTTCGCGCGCGCACTGATTGAGGCCGCGCCAGAGTCGCTGCTCGAAACGTGCCTATATTGAGGCCCAGTGGCGGATGAGGTAACGGGCTGAGGATTGGCGGAGTGTAGGTCGGTGGCGGAGTGGTTGAGCCCGCTGGCGGTATCACTGTATTGATGTAGTTCTGCAAATTTTCCGCGGTTGCAGATGCAGTCTCACCAGTCGCGATATTCGCCAGTATTGTCGATGTCGCCAGGCTGGATGCTGCTGTTGCACCGAGCACGTTTTGCCGGAACCGGTAAATGTCCGTTTGCGCGGTAAGAAATCCGGTATCGAGCAAGTCATTGGCCTGGGAGATTTTTGTATTGAGGCGAGCGATAAAGTGCGGCAGGCCATTGTTGTTCAGATCGGCCAGGTCATCCGCACTGATGAGCGGAATCGTCGTCGACTGGCCCGTACTACTGTCGTTGTAAGTGATTACGTAAGGTGGATTCGCCAGCGCGTTCTTGACGTCGGCAAGGTCAACGGAATTGAACGGAAGATAGAGCCAAGTGACGCTGCCGTCGTTCGCGGTTGTTGCTCCGGGCGTTGTGCTCCAGGCCGGTTCTGTCGTTCCGGATTTACTGGCGGTCTGAACTAGTTGCAGATTTCCGTTTGCATCAAGAATGATCTGGCCGGCACTGTAAGTGTTGTTGGCCTGCCAGGTGAGCGACCCACAGTTGAGCCATATTATGGCCGCGTCAACCGTCGTAGCATTCGCGCCTTCGTTCCATGTAGGTTGTGCCGCGCCGGATGTCCCTCCCCCCTGGACCAGCTGGATATTTTTCTGCGAATCTACAATCGCCTGACCGGACGAGTAATTCGTGTTCGCCTGCCATGATGAACCGCCGAGATTCATCCAACTGACTCCGCTGTCCTGCGTAGTTTGCGCAGGATTCTTGCTCCAGGTCGGAGCAGAATCGCCCGAAATTCCGCCAGTCTGCACAATTTGAATGTTGCCGTTAGAATCGAAGATTGCCTGGCCTAATGCGTACACGTAATCAGGCTGCCACTGCGCGTTTCCTGCCGCCGCCCAGATGATTCCATCGGATGTGGTTTGTCCTGGGTTCGCATTCCAATTCGGCGGCGGCGCCGCTGCTGAACTTCCTCCGGTCTTCACCACCTGCATGAACCCATTTGGATCGATGATGAACTGCCCAGCGACATAAAGTGTGCTCGCCTGCCACGCTAAGGGACCATTGTTCAACCAGGTGACACTGCCATCGCTGGTGGTCTCTCCGATTGTCGTGTTCCAGTCGACAGCAGACGTGCCCGAGGTTCCAGCGGTCTGTGTCACCTGAACGCTTCCGTTGCTATCAATCACAAAAGTCGGGTTTGCAGGCGGCGGAGTCGCAGGAATGGAATAGTTCGTTGAAGCCTGCCACGTGCTTTGAAGTACGGTGCCGAACTGCTCTGTCGTCCCCGGAACATACGGAGGGGGCGCGTTGCGGCCTTGTATCTCATCCGGCGTGAGCCCATCGTCAGGAACGACCAAGTTCGGATTGGCCGGAGCATTCGGTCCAAGAGCAATAAACAATGCATTCAGTTCTTGCTGAATAGCCTTCCGTTGTTGCAACGTCAGGTTGCGCGCCTCAGTTGCCTGGTCCACCTCCTGCTGGAAAACTGGCGCCACCGACTCCGTCACCAGAATGTTGGGGTCGTAAACCGCGTCCGGCAGTGGGACCAAAACCTCAACCGGTTCGAGCAGCGTCGGGTCTTCGGGCGCGCTTGTCTCCGCTGCGATCAACGCTTCCGTCATTCCGGTTTCAAGTACGGTTTCCAGTTCTTCAAGATGTACCGGCGCGGCGGAAACCGACCAGTTGAGCGGAAACCACGTCGCTCTGCGATTTGTGAAATCGAGCGACGTGGCTGGCAGAATTCCGCTGGGCGGAAGCGTCGGAAAAATATCCGCTAATGTTGTAAACGGCAGATTTTGCGCCATGGTTTCGCTGAGTTGTTCCGAGAGTTGGTTGACGCGTGCCTGGGCGAGTGCCGGCTGAATTATCGGCGGTCGTTCGGAACCGTTATTGATCCATGTGACCGTGCCATCGCTGGTGGGCAGGTAAACGCCGTTCCAGTCCGGTTCGTTGTTCCCGGAGGTTCCCGCTGTTTGCACACTCTCAACATTTCCGTTCGAGTCAAAGATGAACTGGCCGTCGGCAAAAGCCATGTTGGGCTGCCAACTCGCGGGTCCGTTATTGATCCAGGTCACCTGGTTATCTGAAGTGGTTTGGCCGAAAGTTGTTTTCCATGCGGGCGGGATCGCGCCGGTTTTTCCGCCGGTCTTGACCTGTTGGATGTTGTTGTTGGGATCGACGATGAAATCGTCGACCGCATAAGAGCCGCTCGGCTGCCACTGCAAACTCGGTGGCTCCTGCACCGGAAAGATGTATCGCGTGCGCGGCAGCCCGCCAGCCCTCACCACGGCCGAACGATCCACAAATAAAGGTTTCCATGCCAAGCCGGCATTTATCCAGGTAATGCTGCCGTCGGTGGTAGTTGCTCCGAATTTTGTGCTCCACTGTGTCGGCTGAGTTGCAGCCGAAGTTCCCGCGGTTTGAACTTGCTGGATGTTTCCGTTCCCATCGGTAATGAAATCGCCAAGGTTGAACTGAGAATTCGCCTTCCAAGCCAAGCCAGGATCGAACCCAATCAGCGCGACCGGCAATCCAAGCATTGCCCAGGGAAGTTGATCGTCAGGTCCGAGCAGCGATTCCGCTTCAAAAATTGTGTACGCTAGCCGGTTTCTCCATGTCGCCTGCGGAGTTTGATCCGGCAGTTCCAGTGCATCCGCGCCCGTCGGCCACGGTAAAAACACCAGGCGGACGGCGTCGGCAATTTGCCAGTCTTCAAAAGCGTATTCTTCCGGGTCCTGATCACACGAAGCGCCGAGATTCCCGCTGACTTCTATCGGCAGAGTGCCGGTGTCGATCAGTTGTCCGCTTACCGGCGCGATCACGGGCTGAAGTAAAAGAATTCCCACATAAACGTTGTTCGTAGGATCGCCGACGAACTGGCGAAACGTGAATGCGTCGTTCCCTGAGATGTCAATCACTGTCAGAGTACTGAGGGTTGTCTTTAAAGCGCCGCGCAGAGTCACGTCGGCGCCGTTGGCCGCGATTCCATAACCGGGCGAAACCATCAAGACTGGGTCAGGACCACTCGTGTCCATCGTCAGCGCCAGCCCGGTCACGGTGCCCGGCGTGACGTACTGCCCCATGGTGGTGAGCAGTCCACTGCGGTAAAGTTGTTCGCCATCGAGGGCGGTATCGGTGAGCGTGCGACCGGTAAACAGATTAAGGCGGTATCGCCAGCCGGGATCGACCTGCTGCGATAACTGCGGCTCTGTCCCAAGTAGCGACTCACCGCTTACTGGATCGGTTATGGGTGTGGTCGGCATACGAGTTCACCATGTCAGGGAGTCGGACCCGTCGCAAAGCTCACATAAGCCGGCGAACTACGGGCGCGGGTGTAAATGCCATAGGTTTGGTTTTGCATGATGCTTGACCAAGCCGAGTTCTGTATTTGCGTTGGCTGAATAATCGGGACGATCCCCTGATAAAGTCGTAACAAATCCGCCGGAGTGCGGAAGCTCAGTATCTGCGGTACCGTCGGATTCGGCGAAAGTGTTGGCAAGCTATTCTTCAACGCGGCAAAGCCCTGGCGCGGAACTGGGATCAGCGCGAAGACAGTAATGTCTGTGTAATCATTCGGCGGAAGCGTAAGGTCAATTGGTGGCAGCGACATGCTGTCTTCGATCACGGCCTGAATTTCATCGATCGGGAGAACGCCCAGGCGCACATCCAACTGCTGGGGAAAGAATGCCTGCGAAAATGTTTGTGATGTGTTTTGGCTGGTGATGCTGATGCTCGTCAGCGGATACCACGCCGCCGGCGGAAGCGCCTGCAGATAATCCGTTGCCGCAAAGCTTGCCGAAAGACCAGAGCTATTGCGCATCGCGACAATTTCCTGCAAATGCGAGTCATATTGCATGAGAAAAGCCTGCTGTGCCGCCCGGTCTGCCAATCCTAGCCTCAGCCCGCTGTATTCAGGCCCCGTATCCCGCCGCACCAGATACGGATCAACCCAATCGATAGCGCCCCGCGTCAAACTGATCATCGCCAGCGGCAAGATCGAATCCGAAAGTTGGGT
>DATIYR010000220.1:0-4927 GCA_035517535.1 Terriglobales bacterium | reverse complement strand
GGATGCGGCTTTGCTCATCCCCTAAGTCTAAGCCAGCCTGCCGTAGTAGAGGCGAGTGATGTAGTCGAAGGAGACTTTGCCGTTTCGCTGGCGGAGATCAAATATTCTGCGCAGCTCGGCGAGCATCGCTGGGTGATTCGGATGCTCCGGACCAGGCGCATAGGATGAGGAAAGCAGCCGTCCCTTGACGCCCTCGTAGTCGAATTCCTGCCGCAGTTCGAAAGTCCGCTCCTGACAAGGATGCGGATCATAGAATGTTCCCACGGCAGCATGTTCGTGCCGGACTTCGTTGTAGTCTGTTCCGTAGCGCAGCAGCAGCTGCTCGTAATCGCGGAGAAAAGGTGCTAAGTCGGTTTGGCGCTCGTTCCACACGAGCACCAGCCAGCCTTCAGGTTCCAGAATGCGGGTGAATTCGCGAGAAGCTTTTGGGATGTCGAACCAGTGCCCGGCCTGCGCCGCGGTGACGAAGTCGACGGATGCGTCGGGCAGTGTGGTCGACTCAGCCGTGCCATTCACGCTTGTGAATCTCGGGTATTGGCTTAGAAATTCCTCTCCGGCGCGGCGCATGTCCGGGTTCGGTTCGACGCCGAAGACGCGGTTGCCGTGCTCAAGCAGCAGCTTGGTAAAGATTCCCGTGCCCGAAGCAATGTCCGCGATTGCAGAATCGCGAGTCAACCCGCACTCGCGCTCAAGAGTATCGAAGACCTCTGTCGGATATGAGGGACGAAAGCGAACATAATTGTCTACGCGGGACGAGAAGCGCTGCTTGGAGTCGATGAGAGACATACTTCGCGATTTCACTCCCACCCTCCCCAAAAAACGGGGAAGGTCGGGCAACCCTGGTTATAGTTGTTTCTTGATCTGAATCCCCAGTTCTTTTAATTGCGCTTCGCTCACTGGCGTTGGCGCGTCGACCATCAGATCCACCGCGCGGGCGGTCTTGGGGAACGGGATCACTTCGCGCAGGCTTTCAGCTCCGGCGAGGATCATCACAATGCGGTCGAGACCGAGCGCGATCCCGCCGTGTGGAGGGGTGCCGTACTCGAGCGCTTCGAGAAAAAATCCGAAGCGCGCGCGGGCCTCTTCGTCGCTCATCCCCAGCGCCTGGAAAATTTTCTTCTGAATATCCTGCCGATGAATACGGATCGATCCCGAGCCCAGTTCGGTTCCGTTCAGCACCACGTCGTACGCCAGCGCGCGAATTTCCCCCAACGGCGACTTGGGATCGTGCACGGAGTTGATGTTCGCGTCGAGCTTGGCAAAATCTTCTTCATGCAACGTCGTGAACGGATGGTGCGCCGGGTTCCAGCGCTTTTCTGTATTGTCCCACTCGAACATGGGAAAATCTGAGACCCAGAGAAAGCGATAATCCTTCTCGACATCTCCGGTTTTCTCAAATGCCTTATGTTTCGCGGCATATTTCTGCGCGAGATCCAATCGCAAAAATCCGCACTTTTCGCAGAAATGCTGCACGCTCTGGTCCATGACCGCAGCGTTCTCCGGACGATTTGCCGCCCCGGCGAGCAACCACAAATCATCGGGTTCAATCGCCGCGTAGCTCTGAATCTTGTCCGAAAGTCCCTCGTAGTCCTTCGCAAATCGCTTCGGGTCAGTCATCAATTGCACGAATGTCGGCCCCTGCACGTGGTTGTAAGCGCCGTAGGTGCCAATCGTCCGCCGCTCCGTGCCTGAAATCTCCCCAGCTTTCGGAATGCGAATGACCTGCAGCGGAAATTCTTTCCGCATGCGGAACTTCGACGACAGCTCGTCCCATTCTTCGTTCGTGAGTGCCTCACGCCCATCGACCATGGCAGGCAGTCGCATATCAGGCTTGTCGTTGCCGTAGCGTCGGATCGCTTCGTCATAGCTCATGCGCAGAAACGGAGTCTTGATCTCATGGCCGGCGGCTTCGAATGCAGCGGCCAGGAATCCTTCAACGACGCGCCATACAGTTTCGACCTGCGGATAAGTCATCTCCAAATCGATCTGAGTGAATTCCGCCTGGCGGTCGGCGCGGAAATCTTCGTCGCGGAAGCAGCGCACGATCTGAAAATATTTGTCGAATCCCGAGATCATCAGAATCTGCTTGAACATCTGCGGCGACTGCGGCAGCGCATAAAACGACCCCGGCTGCACCCGGCTGGGAACGAGATAATCGCGCGCGCCTTCGGGCGTGGAGCGCGTCATGAATGGCGTCTCGATTTCGAAAAATCCCTGCCCGGAAAGATAGTCGCGAATCGCCTTCGAAACCTTGTGCCGCATCTCGATGTTGAACTGCATCGGGTCGCGGCGCAGATCGATGTAGCGATATTTCAGGCGCATCTCTTCGTTGGGCAGAACGGTGTCGCTCGGCAGAAACGGCGGCTGCTTGGATTCGTTGAGAATGCGCAGTTCGTCGACTACGAGCTCAGCTTCGCCAGTGGGAATGTTCTTGTTCACCGTATCCGTGTCGCGGCGCTTCACGGTTCCGATCACTGCGATGACGTACTCGTTACGCAGCGTGTTGGCTTTTTCGTGCGCGGCGGGGTTCAACTCGCGGTTGAACACGACTTGCGTCACGCCGGTGCGGTCGCGCAGGTCAATAAAAATGATGCTGCCCAGGTCGCGGCGGCGATTTACCCATCCCATGAGCACGGCTTTTTTGCCGGCATCAGAGATACGAAGAGCGCCGCACATATGCGTGCGTTTTAAATCGCCTAAAAAGTCGAGCAATTTTTGCCTTTCAAAAGACGGCCATCACGTCAGCTATCAGCCTTCAGTTAAAGCCGGATGCGGTTTCGCCCTTACTGATGGCTGAAAGCTAATGGCTGAAGGCTAGATCTGCCGGTGGGCCGAATCAGAAATTATAAATGCAGCGCCCGGTTCCAAGATCGCTAACCATTGCCGCTCGCAACCATCGCGTTATTTGCGATTCGCGTCGGGACGCTCCGAGCGTTTTTCGCTCAGCATCTGCTGAGTCGCAATCGCACAGATCATCGCAATGAGTGTGGTTGCAAACAAGGGATGGGCGGGCCAGATGTGGTGCGCCAGGCGGAAGTTCCACAAGACAATGGAGGAGACGATCGAGACCGCCAAAACTGCCAGGAAGACCCGCATTTCAGATTATGCTCCGCGATAAAATACGTGACCGAATCCGGTAAAGTTCCTTTTCGCCGCAGGCGGGCGAGGACGCCGCCGTAATCACAATCTACTTCTTCGTTGCCTTGCCTTCCATGGCAGTAGTCCAGTTGGTGCCGTCCTGCGACAACTCGAATTTCATTGCGTACGACGTCGGCGAAAGCACCTTCATGGTGTAGCGCCCTTTCATTGGCATTCCTCCGAAGTGCTCGTTGCTGAGCCATGTCCAGGTGTCGCCATCGATCGTGCCCGTTGAACTCTCCGCTTCACCCATGCTGCTGAACGCGGTGTAGGTGTACACCTTCTTCTCGGAATCGTAGCCGAGGACCGCCAGTTCTGTGCTTTTGCCCATCGTGCCCATATCCGCGTCGTCGTGCTCGACCAGGAAGAAGTTGCCTTCCATCCACTCGGCGTGAGTGTTCATGTTCCATTTGGTGGCGGGTGTTCCCGGAGGCCCTGCCGTCATGGTGCCTTCAGCTGCCCAGTCGCCGGTTAAAAAATCCAGCTTCTTCAACTCCGGAGCGGGCGTTGGTGGCGGCCCCATTTGTGCATAGAGCTGGGTTGATATCAGAACGGTTGTAATTGCGAAACCGAATGCAAGCAGTGTTCGCCTCATGCGAAGTCCTCCCCGAGCGGTGCGGCAATGTTAGGCGGGCAAAAGACTCTCGTCAATGCCGAAGTTGTCGACCGGCGAGGCTCGTCAGCAAGAAGCTTCGGTTGGATCAATACATTGCACGAACCGGAGTGACCTGCTCGAATTTCAACTTCCAATCGCCGTCCTGCCGCACCCACAAATCAGAAATCTTGGAGTAGCGCGGCCAAGTCAGATTATCTTCCGCGAGCTCCTGTATGACGGCGTCGGAAAGGGTGATTGCGGTGTTGTAGGAAACCAGAACAGAGTCGTTGTCTATGCGCAGCGCCTGCGGCTCATAGAAAAGAAAATCTTTGACAAAGCCTTCCTGGGCCGAACCGAGCATTTCCTTGCGGCTGGAAAAATCTCCGGCAACGTCGATGCTGCGGAAGTCTTCAGACAGCAGATTATTCAGGACCGCGACATCTTTTGTTTTTTCGGCTTCGAGGAGGGCCCGGGATTTTGCGATCAAAGCCTGTGCATCCGGATCGGTGGACTGAGGTGCGGATTGGGCGAAAGAGCCTGCGCAGAAAATGAGGAGGCATGCCGATACGAAGAATGATTTCATTTTTCCTCCGAAGTGTTGCGAATTCTGACCGCGAGATCGGGGCGGGGAATGGATTCTTGTTTGCCGGTAACTAGGTTTTTTAGCGCGAAAACACCGGTGCTGAGTTCGTTTTCGCCGGCGATCAATGCGTATTTTGCGCCGAGCTTGTCGGCGGTTTCGAGTGACTTTTTCAGTCGGAAACTTTCGTCGCCGAGTTCGACGACGATGTCGTGGTTCCGCAATTCGCGGGCAAGCCGCGCCGCTTCCTTATTCATTCCCGGGCCGAGTGGGGCAATGTAAACGTCGGGCTTACGGAAAGCATCCTCCGGCGATCTGCCGAGCGACATCACCAGCCGGTCTTCGCCGATGGCAAAGCCAATTCCCGGCGCGGCGGGTCCGCCGAGCGCTTCGGAAAGCCCGTCATAGCGCCCGCCACCGAGGATCGCATTCTGCGCGCCCAGATTTCCGTGGGTAAACTCGAATGCTGTGCGCGTGTAGTAGTCGAGGCCGCGAACTAATCTGTCGTTTATCTGAAACTCGACCCCTACCGATCGCAGAATCTCTTGTACTTGCTGAAAGTGCTGGCGGCACGACTCGCAAAGGAATTCGCTGATGCGCGGCAGCTTCTCGAT
>DATIYR010000219.1:0-6642 GCA_035517535.1 Terriglobales bacterium | reverse complement strand
TGCGACGCTTCGTTGAGGGAATTGACCGCGCGCAAAGCACGCTGTTTCCGGAAAGCCTGGAAGATTGGATTTGCGAGGATAATCCGGTTCGGGTGATCGACTTGTTTGTCGATGAACTCGATCTGGGCGAGCTTGGGTTTGCCGAGCAACAGTCGGCGCGGGATGAGTGGAATGCTGGAGAGCGAGCGGGACGTCATCGATGCTCCTCTGCGAGTAGAATCTGAAACGACACTCGCTCGGCCGTCACGTGATCAACGCTAGGCTACCGACGCAGCCGATGCTGCGTTTATTTTTCTGCTGTTTGAAGTCGAACTGTGGACCTTGTATTCACGTGAGTAGTAATCTCCGCATTACGGGTTGCCTATCGAACCACGTTTCGCTGGTCGCGCTTTGATACTTTGATTGTCTGAATTGCAAGCCATATTAAGCTTGGTTCTGAGCCGTTGGGGAAGGCAATGCACCATGCCAGGAGATTGGGTCAAACACGTTGATCAGTGGTCAGGATACGAGCTAGCGCATCCGGCAGGATGGCAAGTACGGAACGTACGCGGTTCCATCGTTATAGCTGAGAACCCGAACGGACTGGTCATGGCATGGATTTCGTCAGTGCCTTTTGCTGGCGCAACATCTCTGCAAGATTTTGTGACAAAATATGTCGCCTCAACTCACGCAAGCGACCAAACGTTTGAAACCTCACCTGTTACCGATCCTGAACCGACGCCTGGAACAATAGTGCTTCGCGCTCGCAGCCGGTATGGCGCGTCTCAACTAGAAGGCTGCATGACCTTTACGTTTCGTGACACCAACGTTGTGGTTCGAGGATTCCGTGCGCCAGTGGATGGGTCATCTGCAACAAATCAAACGCCGCCACACTCGGCGGAACTGGTGGAAATTCTCAATAGCTTTCGCACAGTTCCATCGGTCGCACGTCAGCTATTTCACGAGCCGAAAGAAGGAGCGTTTGCGGTGGTCGTGCCGATGGGTTGGGTAACAAGTGGCAAGGTCTCACGCGGCATGTTGAGTGCGATGGTAACTTGCGAGTTTTCGACGCAATCAGATGCGCGCGGGCTGACGAAGGTGGGCGTCCCCGGAAGCTTTTGGTCATTTATGGATAGCTGGCTCGGTACCCGCTTCATGCCGGCTGGAAAATTTGCAGCCGAATGGCTTCCAAAGAAGCTGGCATTGAAAGACCTACGCGTAGAGAGATCCGAGGATTGGCCCGATTTGCTGCCGTTCCTTTATTCCGAAGCTGCACGTGTTGGCATGGGACCTAGCGATCTCGAAATCACGACGGCGCGCACCACAAGCACGTTCGACCTTGCAAACACGCGCGTGCGCCAGCATGTGTTTACCGCGACAACCCGACCACGCGGGGCTGCCGCAGCAACAAGTCCTCTTGCAGGTCAATGGATTGGTCAACTTCTTTCATATTACCACGCGCCGGAACGTGAATTCGATTCCATCCAGAGCGTCCTCGCGGGTATCGCAGGCTCATTTAAGCTCAATCCTGCTTGGCAGCAACGTGAGGCTGCAAAAGTCGCGGAGGAGCAAATGGTCAGTAACATGCTTTTCCAGCAAATGATGATCCAAAACCAACAAGCGCAACAGCGGTTCATGCAGACCCAGCATGCAATATGGGCGAACCAGCAGCACACCAGCGACTCGATCATGCAGACCTGGGAGCACAAGAATGCCGTCCAGGACCACGCCATGCATCAATGGTCGAATGCGACTCTTGGGCGAACTGATGTTGTCGATCCGTCCATGGGCACCGTCTATTCGGTGCAGAACAACTACGACCAATACTGGCATACGAACGATGGTTATATTGTGGGCGGCTCCTGGGGCACTCAGCCTGATCCCTCCTGGCAACAGCTAGAGCCTATCAAGCTGTAAGAGAGGTTGACCCTATAGCTGCGGAACACGAGTCCGTTCTTGGCACCTCGCTGCCAATCCGGCACGTCCGCTGTTCGGTCGTTATTGGGGGCTAAGCGGAAATGGCGCGGACATGCGGAATCGGCAGGTCCTGAACATCGGCAGGCCAGTTTCACGAATAAGTCGAGGCAATTCGGATTGGTCCCGATCTGTACGCGTCGGCCGTCTTCCAGTAGTTTGGCCCCAGTTGTACGCAAGCAATCGGGGATATTGTCAGTATTTACTGACCATCTCGTACACTCTCTGGAAGAGAGGGACGATCTGCTGCGAGGCTTGGTCACAAGCACTGCCGTCCGGTTTGCCGTGGTTGACCTCTTCATCGCTAATGCTGCTACCCCAGCCTGCCTTTGGTTGGGTTTGTGAACTTAAATATCTGATGGCGATTGAAATCCGCGGTAGGGCACCCCACGTAGAGAACTGGAGGCAAGAGACAAGCGGTACCTCTCTCAAGGCTGCCCGAAAACGGCGACGTTCAAGTAACAGCATTCATGCCGTCGGCAGGCAATCGGTCCCCAGATTGGTGTTAGGTGCGGGTGCGATCAGTACGCTGGCAAGACTGAAACCTAGAATGGCGTGAGAAAGTGTGTTTAGAAAATTCATGGCAACTCGGCAACAGCGATTGAACGACTTCAAACAGGATGGAGATCCGCCCGCCGGCGAGCCGATCGAATTACTGTGTGAAGATCATTGTGGCACCTATGTTGTTCCATTCCCTTGTCATTGGGTGAAGAATACGTGGCACTCTATGAAGTCAGATAACGCGATTGAAGCTACAGTTATCGGCTGGCGAAGAATGGAGATGCTACCGGCCTAATTACATTGGTTCACTGCAATGGACCAGAAGGATACGTGTTCCCGCTAGTTCTTCGGTAGGTCGTGTCGCAATAAGCGGAACCTGCTAGCACTTTCTCGAGGATGTAGCTTAGTAGCGTCTCCTCGACATTGGGGCCTCGGCTGCGTGCGCCCTTTCTGTCCCCCCGTCCCTGGGTGTACCGGTCGAGGTTTCGTGTTTCGGTCATCTCATTTGTGCGAGTGAACTGACGTCACCTATTGATTTCATTGCCTATCGGACAACGAGGTGCGGGCAGCTTCTTGCCCCGGCCTTGCCAAGGTCTTTCGGAGAATCGCTCAAGAAGAAAATCGAGGAAGTCGCGGATCTTTGGCAAACGGTGGTGACCGGGTAGATAGGGGGCCCCGGTAGGAACCGCCACCGCCTACGATCGTCTAGCGGCCCGCGATCGCTTTTTCGATCCAGCAATCAGCCTTCATTCCCGACTCCCATTTTAGAAGTCCAAATGGGTCACTTCGGATATTCCAGGTGTCGTGAACAACAAGAAACTTCTCCATATCGAATGAACGGCTGAACATCCGTCCATTTTTGATATCGAAGAATTGGCAGTTCGCCCGCTCGATTCTCCAATCGGTGCTGCCGGTATTACGAAAATGCAAGTACACGCGGCCGGCGAACTCGCTATTGTTGATGCGACCGCTCGCCATCACCGACTCTTGCTGTATATCCCACATCAAAATGCTCAGACCGGCTCGTGTGCACGCTTCGCAACGGAGCTCGCTGATGATCTGGGCGTTGGCGCAGATCATTGATAACAGAACCACAGTGAAAATTCCTAAGAAGGTGCGCATTTTCCCCCATCTAGCGCGCAAGTCCCTTGATCGCGCGCGCGGAAGCCCGTTGGCCTTGGTGCGGCAGTCGCGTCGCATTGAACTTCAGAATCTGACCAGAAAGCGATTAGTTGCTAGGCATGCTGTCACCGAGTCGCTGGAAATCAGCCAGAACCGCAGCGATCAGCTTTTGTCTTCGCGGATCCTGCGCGCTCAGACTGACAGCAAAGAGGTTTAACAGATATGTCGCCTTCCCAGCGGCTTCTGGCCAACTAGCCGCAGGCAGCGCGAGCAAATGCGATTCCAATTCCTCTTGGCGAAGTCGCAATGCTGTTTGATTGGCGGCCACTTCCGCCAATAGTCGGCGGAGGTCGGTCGCTTTTTGAGCCGACATTCCGCGATAGTCATCCAGATCGACTGTCTCGTCCGTCATGGCCGCCCATTCTCTCCGTGTTCGGATCCGATTTCCTTAGGGCTCACGCTTTGGCAGATTGGTTTCCTGGCCGCTTTCATCCCGAACTAATGCTGCCCGAAGGTCGCGGGGATCGATAGTAATCATCTCGACCGTTGATGTCCGAGATCGTCCCGGCACAAGGATCATGGTTGAGACACGGCGGTAGACCGGGAACGATAGTCCTTCGATAAGTTCTTCATCTGTCACGACCTGATATTCTCCCGGCGGCAAAACTCGATCGATTCCTTTGAGCAGAAATGTTTGGCGAAAGACAACGCTTTGCCTATGCGTTCGCGTAAGCATTGGGCTAGTTTGCCGTACGCCGGACCAATGGATAGTCGGTACTGTCGTATAGTGCGCGTATTGCGCGGCTACCAAGCCTCGCTTCTCCGACTTCGAGATATGTGCCCAGTAGCGAGTCTGCCGGCAGTTCCTCGATCGCAAAGCGGATTGCGTCAGCGGCCCGAACATACCTTCTGTAACTGACAAACTGACGCCGAAACTTGCGACCCTTCGCAGGAAATAGGTCTGCCGCAGCGTCGAAATCAAATGGCTTTGCTATCGTGTCGATATCACGAATTCCAGCACTGGTATTGGGATCGAACATTTGAGTCCCTTTCTTTGCTGCCACAAATTCAAACAACTTCAATCGGCCACATCCAAAACGCGGCCACGCCGAGGCAAATTGCAGCGACGATGGCCACGGCGAATATTGAAAGCCACATCATCCGAACTTTTTTGGCCCGCGGCAGAAGGTCCGCCCACCCGTAGGAAGGGATTTCAACCGCCGTATTCTGTGTAGGATATCGCGCAACCACCATGTGTGAAGGCGCGACGATCGCGGCGACCAACAGCACCATGATTACAATTTTCATTGCGGACCTTCTGCTCTGCCGCTCAGCGTCACAGCGACAAACCTCTGAGTATGGGAAAAGCCGAAGCCGCTCTTATGTCGGCTTTCGGATTTTCAGCGCAGCGCTAACTTCCTGGAGAATCGCCAGCTTGCGGTTGGCGATGGTTTCAGCTTTTGCGACGGTCGCGTGCGAGGATGCATTTGTCAGCTAGATTATTTGGCAAATTATGGATCAAGTATCCCTTGAATGCTCATCATTCAAACGATGCCATGAACGTATGCTCAAGATCCGGAAATACAAGCCGCTCAACATGAAATACTTCTGGTTTCATTGATCTTAACGAAGCAAATCGCAAACGTCATCGTTATTCGATGGACAACCTAGTCACTGCGGTGTATGGATAGGTAATCATCCAAATGACTCGGCTCTTCGTGGCGCGCGTTGCGCGCACCAAGGATTCATCAATGTGGTGGTTTAATCTGCTGGGTTTTGGAACCGTACTCGCGATTGGTTTCTTTATCGTTTGGTATCTCTTGAAACGAACAATGCCGCAGCAGCGATAGATCAAGTCCGTAGACGAATCACGACAGCTCCGCAGTCAAGGAGACTGCACCAGTTGGCCATCTATCGATATCTTGAAGACACCGCTTTCGAACCAGAAGACATCAAGGTGATAACCGCAGCATTTCGTGTTGCGTTAAAGGGCCTGCGCATTGTCGACGACAAAAGCCCGATGGCAGAGCTTATAGCCAAGAACATTGTTGACGTTGCGCGGCGTGGCGAACGGGATCCAACTCTCTTGCATGAAAGAGCTATGGGAATAGTGTTCGAAACAAGCTGCGATCATTGACAGAGCGAGATCGTGGAGCAGTAGGCATCAATTATGGATATAATTCATTACGTAACTTTGGCAGCGCTTTTTGCGAGTTGCGTCATTGGAGCTGTGTTTTACATCAGGTGGGCGATCTCAAAATGACCACGGTGACGCCGCCTCAGTTAGCAAAGCCATCAACGATGAAGCAATTTCTAGCGGTACTCATTTTCGCCAGTGTGGCGACAACGGTCGTCGCCGCAGATTTTGCTTCTTGCACCCATGAAGCCACTCAGCGCCGTGATGAATGCTTGCTGGAAACGGCAAAGAATGGAACGTCAGACGAAAGGTGCCATGTCAGTTACGAAAATGAGTGGCAGGAGTGTGGATATCAATACCCACAGAGGCGCGCCTCAGTTTGGCGGCCTCTTTCATTCAGGTCTTACGTCGGCGCAAGCGCGCGGTCAGGTCAGCATCCGTCGTCCTGAAGCGTTGTCTCCCACGGGAGTGGCCTCGCATGTTTAAGCGCAGTCCGCTTCATCCCGTAGAAGCGATTTTCTACCCGACCGCCTTCCTGATTGTGGTCATAGGATTCTGGATCTGGGTCTTCTTTAGCTAAAAACATCGAAACTCAGGACTGTCGAAAGTTAAGAGTCGCAGCCACGTCGGCTATTACCGCTTCGTAAAACTTGGCGACCCGCAATGAATTGAGCGCGAAGCGTTCCAATTCACAAGCTTAAACCTTTGTCTAAATGAGACGCGATGCTCATCTCTAGCAGTGGCCCGGGAGGGGCGGGCCATCCATAAATGGGGCATTTTGTCGAAGCTGACCCAACTCGTCAATTTGCAGCGAGACTTCGGTGCAGCGCAGCACCGTGCAGGGTTCGCGAACCGACGATGGTTAAACCCATCTTTCTCAGGTCATATCATTGTATGCACAATCTGTCGGATCGGCTTCATGAGCGCCC
>DATIYR010000218.1:0-6036 GCA_035517535.1 Terriglobales bacterium | reverse complement strand
AGTTTCCCAATTGAAGAGCATGGATACGGCGCGTTGCTGGCCTCGCCCTCCGCTCTGAGCCCCCAAATTGAGAGGCTCATGTCCACTATGAAGCAGATGACCGCCACGCCTCTAGCTTCGTACTCACATCAATGGAAGTTTTTGCCGCAGCACATCGTTCCTATCCCTTCGACAAAGCCTGCATCGGACCAACCGGCGGACATGATCAAGATTCCTGCCGGAAATTTTGATTTTCGTGTCGAAGGGATCGAGATTGAGGGCTTCAATGATATCGGCGTCGACGTGCAGTATGCGTGGGAAGACGCGCCACGCCGCTTCCACAATCACCCCATGCACATCGATTCGTTCTGGATCGACAAGTATCCGGTGACGAATGCGCAATACAAGAAATTCCTGGACGCCACGCACTACCATCCGAAGGACGATCTGAACTTTCTGCGCGATTGGACCAATGGAAGCTATCCCGAGGGCTGGGAGAACAAGCCGGTTACTTGGATCTCGCTCGAAGATGCACGAGCGTATGCGTCGTGGGCGGGGAAGCGGTTGCCGCACGAATGGGAGTGGCAGTACGCGGCTCAAGGTACGGATGGACGCGCCTATCCGTGGGGCAACGAATGGAATGCCGACGCAGTTCCAGTGCCCGACAAGGGCCGCACGATGCGCGGTCCCGATGCCGTCGATGCGCACCCTGGCGGCGCAAGTTCGTTCGGTGTCGAGGATCTCGTCGGAAACGTTTGGCAATGGACGGAAGAATTCCAGGATGAGCACACCGCGGCAGCTATCCTTCGGGGCGGCAGCTATTACCAACCTCAGGGCTCGATCTGGTACTTCCCTCAGGCCTACAGGCTGGACCAGCACGGAAAGTTATTGATGATGTCGCCCAGCATGGATCGTTCCGCCGCGATCGGGTTCCGCTGCGTAGAGGACATCAAATAAGCGTCGAAAGAAAGCCCGAAGCGATCCTTCAATGAATATTCCTGCGATTTAACACATCGCGTCGAAGCGCCGACTTCCTAACCTCGATTGACTTGCTCCGGCCTCGATCCTAAGATTTTCAGGCTGCGCTGTTGTCAGATGTGCAAAAGTGCTTGCGGCTGCAAGACAGAAAAGCAAACATCATTCCAAGTGAGAATTTCATGCTGAAAATCAGCGCGTTGCTTGCGGCTGTCGTGTTGGTGCTTGCGTTAACGCCCGATCTGCATGCCGGCACGCTGGCGGGCGTAAACCTGCCGGACACGGTAACGGTCGGCGACAAGACGCTCGTACTCAATGGCCTGGGATTACGAAAGAAGTATTTCGTTAAGGTCTATGTCGCCGGGCTTTACCTTGAACAGAAATCCTCGGATCCTGCCACGATCCTCAAGGCGGATGCGCCCAAGCGTATCGTCATGCACTTTGTGCGCAGCGTGAGCAAGAACCAGATGGTCGATGCATTCAATGAGGCGTTTGAAAACAACTCGCCAGATGCGACGAAAACCATGAAGAACGAGATCGACCAATTGCTCGCCGCGCTTGAGCCGCTCAACGATGGCGGCGAAATGATTTTCACCTATTTCCCAGGCACGGGTACGGCGCTTGCGATCAATAATAAGGAGAAGCTGACGATTGCTGCTCCGGGCTTCAGCTCAGTACTGTTCTCGGTATGGCTCGGGCCGAAGCCGCCCAACCCGGAATTGAAAAAGGGACTGCTCGGGCAGTAGCTATCGCGCCAGTCAGCAGACCGCACTTTCGAATGCGAAGGCCATGGTACGATATGTGAGCGTGTCCTCACATTCGCCCACATTGCTGCGCCGCATACCTCAGCAGATGCGCGGGCGACGCCGGGTTGATGGGTTTTTGTGCGCGGCGGCCGCGCTCATCACCGAGCTGGGATACGAGCGCACAACCATGAGTGCTATTGCGAAGCGCGCGCGCTCGTCGATCGGGTCGCTGTACCAGTTCTTCCCGGACAAAAAGTCGGTGGCCGAAGCACTTCGCGCGCAATACATCGGAGATATTGAGCGCTATTGGATGGCTCTGGCCAAGGAATCTCATCTTTTAAGCAGCAAAGAACTGGCGTCGCGGCTGGTTAGCTTGCAGTTGGAGATCGTGGGCAAATATCCAGCTTTGTTAGGACTGCTGGATGTGCCGCCGGGCAAGACTGGTTCTAAACGGCGCGAGCTGATTCGGACTCGAATTGCAGAAGTTCTGACGTCACACAAACCTCATCTGACCAGGATCTCCGCTCTGCGAATGGCTTCGACACTGCAGCAGGTAAGTAGAGCCATGCTCATGCTGTATGCGCAGGCCGAACCCAGCGAACGGCCTGCAATTGTTGCGGAATTCGAATGCGTGTTGGAAGGTTACCTGGTTCCAAAACTGAATTGTTGAGTTTCATTGCTCACCGAGGAGCTGTTGAATGAACCCGCAGCATCGATCGAGATCAGCGAAACGAGCGGAGAAGTGGCAAGTTGTACGGCTCCGTTGGGAACCGGTTCAGGCCGTCATCGCGCTTCTCGCGCTTCTTCTCGCCGGCACGGGATGCAGCGAAAAAGCCATATCAGCGGCTCAATCCCGCCCGCCGGAGGTTGAGGTAACAACGCCAATTGAAAAAGATGTGCGCATCACCAGCGAATGGGTTGCGACTTTGGATGGATATGTCAACGCGCAAATTCAGCCGCAGGTCACGGGATATCTCATCAAGCAGGACTATCGCGAAGGTTCTTATGTAAATAAGGACGATGTGCTTTTCGAGATTGATCCGCGACCCTTCCAGGCGACACTTGACCAGGCGAAAGCGCAATTGGCTCAGGCTGAGGCGCAGCTGGGAAACGCCAGCCTGAATGTGAAGCGCGACATTCCCGAGGCTGCAGAAAAAGCAATTCCGCAGAGCCAGCTTGATACTGACCGGCAGGCCGAGCTCGCGGGAAAGGCCGCGGTGGCCGCGGGGCAAGCGGCGGTAGAGCAGGCGCAACTGAACCTGGGATTCACAAAAGTACGATCGCTGATCAGCGGAATTGTGGGAATTGCGCAGGTACAGGTAGGAAATCTGGTGTCGCCGACGACGGTGCTGACTGGCGTTTCGCAGGTGAATCCAATTAAGGTTTATTTCCCGATCAGCGGCGACGAGTATCTTCGCATCGCTGGTAACCTTTCGCCCGGTACGGTTGATTTGCTCTCGCACAATTCGCGATTTCCGCTGCAACTGATTCTCTCCAACGGCGACACCTACCCGCAAACCGGAAAGATTCTTTTCGCTGACCGGCAAGTTGATCCGCAGACAGGAACCATCCGCATTGCTGCAGAGTTCCCGAATCCCGGCAACATTTTGCGGCCCGGGCAATATGGAAGAGTTAGAGCGGTGACCGAAGTGCGCAAAGACGCGCTGCTGATTCCGCAACGCGCGGTTACCGAACTGCAGGGCGGATACCAGGTCGCGGTCGTCGGACCAGATGACAAAGTATCGATCCGCAGCGTTGACGTGGGGCAGCGCGTGGACACAATGTGGGTGATCAATAAGGGCCTGAACTCCGGCGATCAAGTTGTAGCCGAGGGAACACTCAAAGTGAGGGACGGCAGCACGGTGAATCCGGTGCCGTTCAAGCAAGGTGGCGGCAGGTAAGTAATGTCCAGGTTCTTTATTAACCGGCCGATTGTCGCGATGGTGATTGCGATCCTGACCGTCCTCATTGGCGTTATCACGGTTGTGCAGCTTCCGGTTGCGCAGTTTCCGTCCATCGTTCCGCCGGAGGCAAAGATCCAGGCCACATTCGTGGGAGCAGACGCGCAGACCCTGGCGCAGTCGGTGGCCACGCCCATCGAAGAGCAGATGAGCGGCGTGGACAACATGAACTACATGTATTCGGTAAACGCGACCGCAAATGGCCAGATGACGATGATCGTGGACTTCGGAGTCAAGACTGACCCGAACACCGATCTGATCCTGACCCAGATGCGTGAGACGCAGGCAGCGGCGCAGCTTCCCTCGAGCGTGGCGCAATACGGAGTGACGGTACAGAAGTCGACGTCAGCTCCGTTAATGCTGGTGGCGCTTTACTCGCCACACGGCACCTACGACGCACAGTTTCTCGCGAATTACGCATATATCAATCTGAATGACCCGATCACACGTGTTCCTGGAATTGCCAATGTTCAGGTCTTCGGCGCCGGACAGTACGCGATGCGGATCTGGTTGAAACCTGATTTGCTCGCCAAGCTCGGAATTACGGCGTCGGATGTGATCAATGCCGTGCAGACGCAGAACACGGTGAATCCCGCGGGCCAAATCGGCAGCGAACCGTCGCCGCCCGGACAGGAATTCACCTACTCGGTGCGGGCACAGGGACGGCTGGTCACTCCGGAAGATTTCGGCAACATCATTGTCCGGGAGAATCCGGACGGCGGCGTGGTGCGGGTAAAAGATGTCGCCCGCATTGAGCTTGGAGTTCAGAGCTACACCTTGCACGGGCGGCTCAACGGAAAGCCAAGCGCAGTGATTGCCGTGTATCAGTTGCCGGGTTCAAACGCGGTTGACGATGCGAACAACGTCCGACAGCTGATTGCTCAATGGAAGAACCGCTTTCCTCCCGACATGGATTACGTAATATCGCTCGACCAGACGCGGGCGGTGACCGAAGGAATGCGGGAAATTATTTTGACGCTGCTGATCGCCCTTCTGCTCGTCATCCTCGTGGTTTACATTTTTCTGCAGGGCTGGCGCGCCACACTCATTCCGCTGCTCGCGGTGCCGGTTTCATTAGTCGGTACGTTTGCTTTCTTCCCGCTGTTTGGATTTTCCATTAACACGCTCTCGATGTTCGGCCTGGTTCTCGCCATTGGCCTGGTCGTAGATGACGCGATTGTCGTGGTTGAAGCGGTGGAGCGGCATATCGAAGAAGGATTGGCGCCAAAAGAAGCTGCGCTGAAAGCTATGGAAGAAATCTCCGGTCCAGTGATCGGCATCGCGCTGGTGCTTTCGGCAGTGTTCGTTCCGACCGCGTTCATACCTGGAATCACGGGGAGGCTCTACCAGCAGTTTGCGGTCACGATTGCAATTTCGGTGGTGATCTCGGCGTTTAATGCGCTCAGCTTGAGCCCGGCGCTCTCGGCCTTGCTGTTGAAACCAAGAACTGAGAGCCACGGGCCGCTCAGAGAGTTCTTTGACTGGTTTAACCGCATGTTTGGGCGGACGAGGGACGGATATATTCGCGCAAGCGCGGCACTGGTCCGGAAGAGCGCCGTTGTAGTCGTCGTGCTATTGCTGTTCGCGGCGGTTGCGGTTTGGTTCGGCAAGAAACTGCCGTCGGGATTTTTGCCCGACGAAGATCAGGGCTATGCCTTCGTCAATTTGCAACTGCCACTCGCGTCGTCACTGCAGCGCACTGACCAGGCGGCGCGGCAAGTAGAACAAGTGCTGGCGAAGATGCCGGGGGTGGAATACACCACCAGCGTAATCGGTTTCAGCTTATTGAGCTATGTTCAGACGAGTTACAACGCGTTCTTCTTCGTGACCTTGAAGCCCTGGTCGGAGCGAAAAACGGCGGCGGAACAATTTCAGGCAATCAAGGACCGGCTGAATCAGGAACTGGCGCGCTTGCCGCAGGGAACGGCATTCAGCTTCTCGCCCCCGGCGATTCCCGGTGTTGGCACTTCCGGCGGATTCACCTTTGTGCTTGAGAATCGCGGCAGCGACGACATCTCTTATCTTGCGGCCAACGTAAATAAGTTTCTTGCGGCAGCCCGAAAGCGTCCTGAAATCGCGGGCATCACTTCGTCCTTGCTGCCGAGTGTTCCCCAGCAATTCGTAGATGTAGATCGCGACAAGGTTTTGAAACAGGGCGTGGCAATTTCGGACGTTTACAACACGCTGCAAACGTTCATGGGCGGTTACTTCGTCAACTACTTCAACCGATTCGGACGGCAGTGGCAGGTCTACGTGGAGGCAGAGGGAAACTATCGCACGAACGCGCAGGATGCCGGGCAATTTTATGTTCGGAACAATCACAGTGGAATGGTCCCGCTTTCCGCGTTGACGAAGTTCGAGCCGCGCTTTGGTCC
>DATIYR010000217.1:0-11284 GCA_035517535.1 Terriglobales bacterium | reverse complement strand
AAGATGGACTTCAGATGTGGAACCAGAATGTCGTTCAGGCAAGTCAGAAATCCCCACATAAAAAATAATGTGGTCACGATCGCCAAAGGGCGCGTGTAGTTTTGCGTGGGCGCATTCGCCCTCGTAGTTGACGCCGCAGTTGTTATTTCTACAGTCGCCATTTCCTTAATCTCCTACCACCAGGTCTCTGCTTGCACGCCGTAGGTAAAACCATCGGTTCGGTCCTGGAAAGGAATTCCGCCTACAAATCCCCGCAATCCATCTGACCAGTCCGCGTAAGTGAGGTACGCGCGCAACACGGGCCGACTGAAGAATTTGCGTCCAGCTCCTATCTGCGGCGCGATCGTGAACTTGCGCAGCCAGCCGTCGTAGTCAGGCGCAATCTGGCTGTGAACGTGGTCAAAACCGCCCTCAAAGGCTAGTGAGAGATACTTCGTAAAGAAGACCTCCGGCCGGGCGCCGAACGAGACCCATTGTTGCCAGGGATGAAAAGGATTTCCATCTTTTGTTCGTTCAAGAATGAAGATCGGCATGATCGCGAATTTGTCGTTCGGTTGAAATAACACTTGTTCAGCCAGCAGAAACCGGGCGGTGCTGTTGATGAATAGGGTCGGATCGTCGATCGACGTGCTGTAGTTACTTGCGGCGCCGGTACCGTAGCCGATAAACAGCTGGTGATAGCCACCGTGCCACTCGAGCCGCTGATGACGGATCCCAAATGCGTAGCCGTTGGTGGTTGGGATAACTTGGCCATTGGGCGTAGTACCGCCTTTGCTGTTAGCAAAGTCAAACGATCCGGCCAATGTGCCGCCCGGCGCCTTCACATCGTAGAAGCGGACATCTACATTGCTCTTTGCATAGTTGCCATTTGTAGTTTCAATGTCCGGCCGCGCACCCGCCAGAAATGCGACCGCCAGTTTGCCGACTCCAAGATTCAGATCTTCGACGCCTGCCCCGTATCCGCTCATATCAAGCGGGTAGAAATCATCGATCTCGATGTGCTGGCGCCGGTAATATCTCTCGCCCGCCCAGAAGATCGCGTCTGGTTGGGTGTCACCCAAGAAGTGTCCACCGCGAACAAATGCTTCTCGCAATCGGAACTGGTCGTTGCCGCCGGAGGCGACCTGGCCATTGACTACAGTCTGAGGAAAGGCCGCATAGCTGGCAGAGTTGGTGGTATTCGCCTCAATCATGACCTCCGTCTTGATCCAGGATTGGTCGGGATGGTCATTCGGATTCAACCAATTGTTGACGAAGATAAATTCGCCATAAGTCTCTGCTTCGTTTCCCAATCGGTATTTCGCATCAGCCCCGGGCGCTTGAAAT
Organism: Terriglobales bacterium; assembly: GCA_035517535.1. GTDB lineage: Bacteria > Acidobacteriota > Terriglobia > Terriglobales > Acidobacteriaceae > Gp1-AA145. The sequence goes on along the minus strand of DATIYR010000217.1, from coordinate 9,958 downwards.
GCAACCTGCTGACCGCCCTCGCTATTTAGTCCATATCCCGAGCGGAAATATCCGTGAAATTCAAAGGCGCCAACCTGGCGCTCCAAACCTTGAATCTTGGTCTCGGCTTCCTGCAATTCGTCGTAAGTCGGTTGCTGCGGCAACTGGCCCTGATACTTCGCTCCAACTTGATTTGAGTTTCCACCGGCTGCAGTTTGAGCCGCTCCCTGGGCGGCCAGTTCCGCTGCTGAGACTGTGCCTTCCTTTGTTTTTTTCTCGTTTTCGTCTTTGATCTTCTGCTCCAGCGCCGCAATGCGTTGCTCCAGCTCGCGAGTGGTAGCGTCGTATTGTTGTTTCAATTGATCGAGTTGCTGCTGGAGCTGCTCCGTTTGCTGCGCCTCAGCCGGCAAAGGGCGGACCGCAACCATTCCACAGCAACACAGGAGCGAAATCAGATGCCGTTTCCGGCGACTACTTGCGGCAGTCATTGGATCTAAATCAGCTCTGCTTTTCAGATATCGCGAGGCGAAATCATGCTGCGCTTCCCCGTTGTCCTCACGCATTCGTGATTCCATTCGCCGAAAGTCATGCTTTAAATCACCGGGCCTTCTTCTGCAGCGACTTACTGGGACTTCTTGAATAAATCCGGACCGATCTCTACTTCGCCACTTCAGTTGGCCGCCAAGAGATTGGCCAATGACAACCGTCATCTGGTTCGCGCCTGGGTGCAGGGACCGACACTGAACCGCGAAACGAATCATTGCGCCGACTGTCCGATCGCATTGTTCAGTTCGTCCTCTGCCTGCGCGTAATCAAGCTGCGACTGCAGCAGAAGAGTCTGGGCCTCGAATTCCTGTGCCTGTGCCGCGTCGGCTTGCGAGGGCAGATAAGTCCCTCGCGATAATCCCTGGGCTGAAACGCGCTGCGCCTCTTTGCGGGCAGCTAAAAGTTCCTGAGAGACCGCGACCATCTGCTGCGTGCGCTCGAGCTTGTTGTAGGCGGTTTGTACTCGTACCTCGACTTCATCGCTGATCCGCGCCAGATTCTCCTTTGCTTGCGCCAACTGGGCATCGCGTTCCCGAAGCATAGCCCGCTTCTTTCCCCCATCGAACACGTCATAGCCAAAGTGAACGCCGAAGGTCCCAAAGTTGCGCGCAAGAAAGGGAACGTTTTCCTGGTAGCTGTAGCGGGCAAATGCCTCGATATCCGGAATGTATTCGCGTTTGGCCTCGCGCACACCCGCGGAGGCTTTTTCAATTTCAGCCCGCGCTTCTGTGATCTCGGGTTGAGAATCGAGGGCAAGTTTTATGCACTGCTCGCGCTCGCAGCTTTGCACTGGCGGGGGGACGTCGGGATCGAGTTCGAATGCCGTCTTCAGCGGGACTCCGAGGACGTCATTGAACTGAACGCGCAGATCATCCAGTTGCAGCTCAGTAGTCAGTAGTTGCTGCTTCGCCTCCAACAACTGCGCTTTGCTGTCGATCAAGTCCGCTTCAAGCGTGCTGCCGTACTTGACTTGCTGCACCCGCTCGGTTTGTAGTTCGTCGACAGCGCGAATCTTGGCTTCGATCGCGTGGTGCTGCGATTCCGTAACCAGAATGCTGTAGTAGAGCTCGCGAACTTTCAGAGCCACGTCGTTTTCAACTCCGCGAGCTTTTTCTCTGCCTGCGTTCAGATCTGCGCGCGCTACGTCATTCCCGGCTTTGATTTTGAAGAGTTCGGTGAGTGGTTGTGTTAAACCTGTACCGCTGGTGATGAAATTCTTCTCACCCTGATTGATCGTGAACTGTCGTCCGGGAATTGATGTGCCGTCCACGACTCCCAATCCACCTTCCGGAATTGCGATAAATTGCGTGTCGGTGGCGTGCGTAAATATGCTGTCATTCCGAAGAGTAGGCAGGTAGGCGCTTCTGGCAACTTCTTTGGCATGTTGCTCTTCTTCAACGTGAAGCTCCGCGATGCGCGCAACGTGGTTGTGCTTCAGCGCCAGCTCAACCGCTTGGTGGAGATCGATGGTGCGCGGCGCGGTTGTGTTCGTTTCCTGCGCTGCCGCAAACGCCGGCACCAGGAACACGATAAAAGCGGTCAACATGCGACGAATCGTCATAACTTATTTCTCTGTGTTGAAGTGTTTGGCTGCTGGAGCGCCGGAAGTTGGCCGAAATTCAGCGGGGCTTTGCGCAGGATGGCAGTCAACAACAACATCCCCACACAGGCCCAGGCAACCACGTGGAACGCATCAATGAAAGTCAGACTGTAGGCCTGCAGGCGGATTTTGCTGTTAATAATCTCCGCAGCGCGACCGGTAGCCGCCATTATTCCGCTTGATTTCGCTGACAAGCCTGCCGCCAGCCCATGCAAAGTGTTATCGGTGACCCACGAGCCCGACTGCACGTGCAAACCGAGAAGGTTCGAGTGCAACTTCTCGCGTTGGGCAATGTAGTGCCCCATCGTCACTGCGCCAACCTGCCCACCGAACAATCGCACTACGTGAAAGAACGCCGAAAACGTGAGCGCGCGTTGAGGCGCTTGCAGTCCGCCAGAGAAAAACGCCTGAAGCACGATCCCTGCGACCAACCCCATCATGGAAAATGACTGTCCAACGGCCAGCAGCAACTCGGAGCGGTAGTAATTTGCAGGCACCCAGACGCTGGTGAAATTTGCGTTCAGCAAACACACGAAGGCAACCGCCGTAAAGCCGACCGCCAACAGCAAGCGTGAATCAAAACCTTTGCTTAACAAAAGCGCTCCGAGGAATGCCAGCGCCAGCTCGAAGATAGCGGTCCACAGAACCGCCGGGCCGAATTGCGAAGCATCCAGCCCGCGCACCGCAAGTGACTGGGGAATGATGATGATCGAAGCCAGCAGCGCGAAGCGAAATGTGAAGAGTGCGATCCCCAGCAAAATCGTGTTCCACTGCCGCAAGTAAGGAAGATCAACAAGAAAATTGGGGCTGCGCAGACGACGGATCAAAGAGCACAGCACGAGGAACATACCAGTCGCGAAGAGGGCTGTGAACGTGCCTGACCGCCACCAGTCGAGCCGCTCCCCCTGATCGAGTGCGCCAAACAACAGAGCAAGACCAGCGCTGAGATACAGAAAACCTGCAAAACTTGGCGGCTCTTTCTTGGTCTGTGGTGTTGCCGACGGAGATATTCCGAAGTGAATACACGCCACCATTACCGGAGTGAGGAGCGCGGGAATCCAGAATATCCACTGCCAGGAGAGATGGTTCCGGCAAAATCCGTAAATGGAGGGCGCAAAGTTAACAGACCCCTCGATGCAGGTCGCGTACAGTGCAATCACCAAAGCTAAGTACCTGAGCGGAATATTCCGCAAAGCAAAGGTCAGCGTCAGTGGATAAAACGTACCCGAGGTCAGTCCCGCAATTGCCAGCAACACAATCAGCAAACTGTAGCTGTGCACCAGTGGAAGATATGTGGCGACGAGCGTGAAGGCGATCGCGGAGGACAACAGAACTCTGCGCGGGCCGAGCAATCCTCCTAAATAGACGGAGAACGGGCCGATGAACATCAAAGCCATGTTGAAGGCAGTCGATATCCACGCGCCGTCGTCGAAGCTGATTCCGACGTTTCCTTTCAGGTCTGCCAGCCCGAGTGAGAGCAGACGTCCGGCAAGAGTGACGATTCCCGCGCCGAGTATCACGCCCACGATGCCAAGCAGAGGACTGTGAGCGAGGTCCCTCGGCAGCGCTGCCGCTGCCGAGGGTGCCGCAGACGGAGTCCGGTTTGCCGGAAGCGGGATGGAGGTCGCACTCATAGTTTTAGCTAAATGGCTAATTTCTGGTTCGTACCGTTGCTACCGCGGAAAGTCCCGGCCGGAGCTGGGACGTGAGGGTCGAGTCGTCGAGCGCGATCTTCACAGGCACTCGCTGAATTACTTTGGTGAAATTGCCGGTCGCATTATCTGGCGGCAATAACGCGAATTGCGATCCGCTGGCAGGCGAGATCTCTAATACTCTTCCCTTGAAAACCTTGCCCGGATAAGTATCGACGCGAACCTCGGCAGGATCGCCGACCTTAATATTGGTGAGTTGTGTCTCGCGGAAATTCGCCTCTACCCACCGGACGTTTGCCACGAAAGTCATGACCTGCGTGCCTGGAGAGACGAGTTGCCCGGCGCGCACCTGTCGTTCGCCCACGGTGCCGTCGGCCGGCGCATATATTCGCGTGTAACCCAGATCGACCTGTGCAACCTCCAAGGCGGCTTCTTTGGCGTGCAAATCGGCCACGAGCTGCGATTCCTGCGATTCCAGTACAGCTTTGCCTCGCCGCTCGGCTTCCGCCGCCAGTTCACTGCTGCGCAGCGCGGTGCGGGCTTCCACCAGGTCGGCATCACGGCTGGCGTATTCCGCCGTGAATCTTTGTTCATCGGCCACCGCTTTTTCCACGGTCTGCTCGGTGGTGGAATTGGTCTTGAGTAGCGCTTCCTGGCGGGTGCGCTCTTGCCGGGTTCGAGTCACATCCGCTTCAACCGCTTCTTTGCCCGCCTGTGCGGCGCCAATCTCAGCGCCGGCTTCGTCGATTCCAGCCAGCGCGCGTTGAATCTTTGCGTCCTGAAGTTGGCGCTGCCGCAGATTATCTTCGATAGCGGCTTTTGCCGCCTCGACTCCAGCGGTTGCCTGAGCCACCTGGGCCTTGTAATCGTCGTCGTCGAGTCGGACGAGGAGGTCGCCCTTATGCACCGCCTGGTAATCATTGACCTTCACTTCGCGAACCAGGCCGGGAACTTTTGTGCTTAGCGGAGTCAGATCGCCGCGAACGTATGCGTCGTTCGTGATCTGCTCAAGGTGCGCACCCTCCCAGCCGTTCCAGTTGCGAGTAATCGTCACAATCACCGCAATCGCCAGAAGTACTACGATTAACGGCGTTCCATACTTCTGCCACGCTGGTTTTAGGCGTGAAGGTACGTGTTCAACCACCTTCGGCGCTGGCGAAGGCGAAGGAATAGGTGTCGGTACAGGACTGGCCATAGTATTCAGCTGCCTCGGCGATTCATTCTGTCGTCGCTCCTGCAGATCGATATTCAGAAGCGCATGATGCGACGCCAAAGAGATAAGCACTTTCAGAACCGTTTCGCCAAAGAGTGCAACATGATTAGGATCGCAAGCCCTGAGCCTTGTTGAAGTTAGTACACGGGTCAATAGGAGTTGGCAGGTGACGAATCCCCGTCATCGCAGATTGGCTGTATTCCTCCTTTGCTTGCCGTGCTCTTAGAAATGGGCCGCCAAATCAACGCGACTAGGGTCACGGTTTCTGGAAGAAAAAGTGCAGAATCTTTTCCTCGGAGTCTTGTGTCTACAGTTGTGCAGTCCGCATCTGGCGTTGTGAGTCAGAGCAAAAAGGGCAATGTGAAGCCTTCGCTTGAACCACGTCCGTTGGTGGCAACTGAACCTTCAACCAGCACTCCTGCGCGCCGACCGACGTGGGAGCAGTCCGAAGGCAGCCCGCTTCCGCTTGGAGCTACATGGATTGAAGAAGAACAAGCCTTCAACTTCGCCGTGCATGCTGAGCGGGCCGAGAGTGTCACATTGTTGCTGTACGCGGCGAACGACTTGGTTAATCCTGTGCTCGCTTACCGTTTCGATTTTCTCCGCAACAAGTCGGGACGGATTTGGCATTGCCGCATCCCGATCAGCGAAATTGCAAATGCTCGTTATTACGCGTATTCGGTTTCGGGCGAAGCACCTTCGTATTTGCATAGTTTCGACCCGGATAAGGTGCTGCTCGATCCGTATGCGAAATGCGTGTTCTTTCCACCCGAGTTTGATCGCAAGTTAGCCATGCGCGAGGGGTCAAATGCCGGAAAAGCGCCCCTCGGCTTGTTAACCGGCGACTGTCCTGTGTTCGATTGGGAGGGAACGCGGTCACGGCAGCACGAATCCGACGCCATTGTTTACGAGCTCCACGTGAAGGGTTTTACGAAAAATCCCAATTCAGGCGTGGATCCATCTTGTGCCGGGACCTATGCCGGCCTGGTCGGAAAAATCCCCTACTTAAAAGATCTGGGGATCACGGCTGTCGAACTCATGCCGGTTTTTCAGCGCGATCCGCAGGAAGGCGATTACTGGGGGTATATGCCCCTGAACTTTTTTGCGCCCCATGCTCAATATGCGAGCACCGGTCCGGACGACCAGCACCTGGAATTCAAGAACATGGTGAAGGCGTTTCATCACGCCGGCATCGGGATCATATTGGACGTGGTTTACAACCACACCTGCGAAGGCGACCACCGCGGCCCCATCTACAGCTATAAGGGCTTCGACGCCGCCAGCTACTACATGATGTCGTCCGATCCGACGAACCCGTATGCGAACTACTCCGGTACCGGAAATACGTTGAATTTTGGCAGAGGCCATGTGCGCAAGGTGGCGATGGACAGCTTGCGTTACTGGAAGCGCGAGATGCACATCGACGGCTTCCGCTTCGATCTTGCATCGGTCTTCAGCCGCAATGAGGATGGGTCGCTCAATTGGGGGCACGCTCCGATCTTCGCGGAGATCGCGGGTGATCCGGAGTTAGGGAAGTTGCGCCTGATCGCTGAGCCCTGGGACATTGGCGCTTACCAGCTTGGCCGCGGATTTCCCGGCATCACATGGTTGCAGTGGAATGGGCGATTTCGCGATGACGTCCGCCGTTTCGTCAAGGGCGATGCAGGAATGGTCCCCGATCTGATGCGTCGTCTCTACGGGAGCGACGATCTTTTCCCTGACGATCGACTCGATGCCTATCACGCCTACCAGAGCGTGAACTTCGTCACTTCTCATGACGGCTTCACTTTATATGACGTTGCCTCGTACAACGAAAAGCACAATTTAGCGAACGGCAACAACAACCAGGATGGAATGGATGCCAACTACAGCTGGAACTGTGGCTACGAAGGCGACAAAGGCGCGCCGGCCGAAGTGTTGGCGCTGCGACGCAAGCAGGTGAAGAATTTCTTCTGCCTGCTCATGCTGTCGAATGGAATCCCAATGTTTCGCGCCGGAGACGAGTTTCTCAACACCCAATTCGGCAACAACAATCCCTACAACCAGGACAATGAAACCGGATGGCTCGACTGGAGTCAGCTGCAGACGAATCGGGACGTTTTTCGGTTCTTTAAAAACATGATTGCATTTCGCAAAGCTCATCCTTCGCTCGGTCGAAGCAGATTTTGGCGCGAGGACGTGAGCTGGTACGGAACCGGCGGAAGAGCAGACCTTTCCTACGACTCGCACAGTTTGGCGTTTTGCTTGCACGGTATGTCGCAAGGGGATGACGACATCTACGTGGTGATCAATGCCTACTGGGAAGAATTGCAGTTTCAAGTTCAGGAAGGCACGGCGCAAGAGTGGTTGCGAATTGTGGACACCAGTTTGGTCTCTCCGAACGACTTCAGCGAAGGTGCTGAACCTCTGCGCAGTTTGAGTTATGCGGTTGCGCCGAGATCAGTCGTGGTTCTACTTCGACCGAAGAGCTAGCGGAAATTACGAAACGACGGAGCACAGTTTATGAGTGGACGACACAAGGTCATTATTATAGGTGGCGGATTTGGCGGTCTCTCCGCAGCGCAGGCTCTGAAGTCGGCGCCGGTTGATGTAACCCTGATCGACCGCCGCAACTATCATCTTTTTCAGCCGCTCTTGTATCAAGTTGCCACCGGTTCGCTCTCACCTGGAGAAATCGCCGCTCCACTCCGGGGCGTGCTGGGGCGTCAGAAAAATACTCGCGTGTTGCTGGGCGACGTGGTTGATATCGATCCGGTTGCGAAGAGTGTGCTGCTCGCCGACGGCGCCAATTTCGAGTACGACTCACTCATCGTGGCCGCCGGTTCGCAAACCTCTTATTACGGTCATAACGAATGGCAGAAGTGGGCGCCGGGGTTAAAGAGCGTCGATGAAGCGACGATCCTTCGGCATAAGATTCTCTATGCCTTTGAGGTTGCCGAACGGCTCGACGACCCTGCTCAGCGGCGAGCCTGGCTCACGTTCACGATCGTGGGAGCGGGTCCCACCGGGGTCGAATTGGCCGGAGCCATCGCCGAGATTTCACGGCAGACACTCAGGCACGACTTTCGCTCCATCGATCCCGAGGACGCGCAAATCATTCTGCTGGACGCGTCGCCCCGTGTGTTGATGACATTTCCCGAAGACCTTGCGCATAAAGCCGTCCGATCACTCGCAAAACTTGGAGTGCAAACAAAGATGGGCGCGTTGGTGCATGAACTCACTCGCGACGGCATAAGCTACCAGGCCAACGGTTCAACGCAAGCGCTCGCTACCAAAACCGTCATCTGGGCTGGAGGCGTAACCGTGTCGCCGCTCGCCAAAATGCTGGCGCAGCGCACCGGTGCTGAGACCGACCGCGGAGGAAGAATCAAAGTCGCCCCCGACCTCACCATGGCGAATTTTCCCGATATCTACGTCGTCGGAGATCTTGCTCTCTCAATCGACCGCCACGGCAAACCTCTGCCGGGCGTCGCTCAAGTTGCGATGCAGGGAGGAGCCTACGCTGCAAAAGCCATCACGCGCAAAGCGAAGGGCCAACCTAAACCGGCGCCGTTTAACTATTTCGACAAAGGTAACATGGCGGTCATTGGACGCGCCGCCGCTGTCGCCGATATTTTTGGCGTGCACGTTTCAGGACTGCCCGCCTGGCTGGTGTGGGCCTTTATACACCTGATGTACATTATTGTGTTTCAAAGCCGGGTGCTGGTTTTCGTTCAGTGGGCAATCCAGGATTTGACCTCCAGCCGCGGGGCGAGGCTCATTACTGGCGTCGCACCTACCGACTTCAGCTTCAATGATGCGGTCGCCCGCGCAGATCGTGTTGTTCAATCGAATGTAGAGAACAAGTCAGCGTCCGCACCAGCGGTGGCATAAGTCCAATTGTGCAACCGTTTTGAGATTCGGGCGCAGCTCTATAGCTGAATAATTCCGCGGCGGGCACCGATGGCCACTGCTTGCGTCCGATCGTTTGCGCCGAGTTTCTCCATGATGTGCTTAATGTGTGCTTTGACCGTCTCTTCTGAAATAAACAGCTTCCCGGCGATGTCCCGGTTGCGGTTCCCGCCCGCGAGTTCACGAAGAATGTCCACCTCGCGCACGGTAAGCCGGTCATCGCTGTAGTGTTCGGCCAGGTATGCCGCTATCTCGGCAGGAATCTTCTTTTTCCCAGAGTGTACCTGGCGAATAACATCCAGCAACTCATTGGGCGGCATGCTCTTCAAAATGTAAGCGCGAGCGCCAGCCTCGAGTGCCCGCCGGATTTCCGCATCACCAGCAAACGTCGTGAGAATGATGAAATGGGCCTCAGGATGTTTCGACCGTATTGCAATCATGGCGTCGATGCCGCTTATATCGGGCAGGCGTAAATCCATCAGCGTGACGTCGGGACGGCAGGCCTCGAAACGTTGTATGGCTTCGTGGCCGCTCGATGCCTCGCCTGCCAGAAGCATGTCGGGTTGATTCCGAATGAGATTGGCTAGCCCTTCACTCAGCAGCGGATGATCGTCCACTGCGAAAATGCGGATTCCTTCTGAAGTCATATGAATACCCTTTGATTAACCGCTCGGCCTCACGCGATGAGGTGATAACACCAGAAACTCGGAAACAAAACAATTGGACTATGGTATTGGGAGACACCTTGGTATTAGATCGGATCGACGCTGCTGGTGGTCAGCTGGACCTGTTAACAAAAGCGTTGGGGAGTGGGATCGGAGCACATGCGATAAGCAGACGTGATCCATCGACTCTCCCCTGGCATGAAGAGAATGATGCGGTGCGGCTCAACCGGAGCCGAGCCGCACCTGGTCGCTGGGCATTATTATCGCCCGGGTCTTTACGCAACCGCCTTTTTAGAAACTTGGGAGAGCGCGTACTGCTGCAGCTTCGTCGCGTCGGCATTGAATTTGCGAATGCCTTCCGCGAGTTTGTCCGTCGCCATGGCGTCTTCGTTGTGCATCCAGCGGAACGCTT
>DATIYR010000216.1:0-3145 GCA_035517535.1 Terriglobales bacterium | reverse complement strand
GCGCGCATGGATGATCATTATGAGCTCGTCGCGGCTGCGTTGAGTTCGAATCCGGAACGAAGCTTGTCCGCCGCAAAAGACCTGCGTATCCCGCGCGCCTATCGCAACTTCGAAGAGATGGTGGCAGTGGAATCGAAGCGCGCCGACGGAATCGAAGTCGTCTCAATCGTTACGCCGAATAATCTGCACTACGCTCCGGCGAAAGCATTCCTCGAAGCCGGTATTCATGTGATCTGCGATAAGCCAATCACCACCACGATTGAAGACGCGGTCGATCTTGGGAAGATTGTGAAGCGCACGGGACTAGTGTTCGGACTCACGCACAACTACACGGGCACCCCTTTGGTTCGCCAGGCGCGCGAAATGGTGCATGCTGGCGAACTCGGACCTATTCGACTCGTACAGGTTGAATACGTGCAGGATTGGCTATCGACACCGCTCGAAAAGACCGGGCATAAGCAGGCGGAGTGGCGAACTGATCCAGCGCGCAGCGGGCCGGCGGGTTCGCTGGGTGATATCGGCACTCACGCTTACAACCTCGCGTGCTTCGTAACCGGACTTCCGGTCGAACGAGTCGCGGCCGATGTAAGTACGTTTGTACCCGGGCGACGACTCGATGACAACGTTCACGTGATGCTCCGTTTTGCTCAGGGAGCAAAGGGAGGACTCTGGGCCACACAGATCGCGGTGGGAAATGAAAATAACTTGCATCTGCGCGTCTACGGTGAGAAAGCAGGCCTCGAATGGCGGCAGGAACATCCCAACCTGCTCATCTTCACGCCGCTAGGCCAACAGCGTCGCACGATCACGCGCGGCGGACCTGGCACGGGACGGGCCGGCGCCCACGCAATTCGCGTACCGAGTGGTCATCCGGAAGGATATTTGGAAGCTTTTGCGCAACTCTACACCGATCTCGCGGAACAGATCATGGCGAAAATTGAAAAGCGTGCTCCGAATCCAGAGTCATTATTAGTTCCGGGCGTCCAGGATGGAATCGACGAGATGAAATTCATGAGCGCGGTGCTGCTATCGTCGCGGAACGGGTCTGCGTGGACATCGATCGGCTCGCCGGCATGAAAACGAGCCATGTCCGCTGGTATCTGATTTTCTGGTTGTTCATGCTCAGCGCGGTTGCGTTTCTCGATCGCGTCAACATTTCGATTGCCGGCAGTTCGCTGGCTTCGGCATATGGCCTGAGCAACATTCAGCTCGGCTGGGTCTTCAGCGCCTTTCTTATTGGCTACGCGGGGTTTCAAACTCCAGGCGGGCGGCTTGCGGATCGATTGGGCCCGCGGCGAGTGCTGGCCGCAAGCGTCATCTGGTGGGGAATTTTCACGGCACTCACCGCATCGGTTCCATCCAGAATCGCGGGCGCTCTTTTCCTGTTTATCTCGATACGATTTCTGCTCGGCGCGGGCGAAGCGGTGATGTATCCGGCTTCGAACCAATTCGTCGCGCGCTGGATACCCGAAAAGGAACGAGGAATTGCAAATGGCTGGATCTTTGCCGGAGTTGGCGCAGGGGCCGGGCTTTCGCCGCCGCTCATTACGTACGTGATGCTGCGTTATGACTGGCGAGCATCATTCTGGCTCTGCGCAATTATCGGCTTGATCGCCGGAGCTGTGTGGTTCATCGCCGCCAAAGACCGTCCAGAAGAACACCCAGGCGTATCGCCTTCGGAGCTGGAACATATTCAATTGGGAGTTTCCGTCCATGAAGCAGTGACGGAACATGAGTCGCTGATTCCCTGGAGCGCGGTTTTGAAAAGCCGTGAAGTGCTGGCAGTCACATTCAGTTACTTCAGCTTCGGCTACGTCGCCTGGATCTTCTTCAGCTGGTTTTATATTTACCTCGCGCAGGTTAGAAATCTGAACCTCAAGGCGAGCGCGATTTATGCGATGCTTCCGTTTCTCGCGATGGCGGCATGCTGTCCGATTGGAGGACTGATCAGCGACCGGCTGGCGCGTGCATATGGATCGCGAGTGGGAAGGTCTTATCTCGCTGCGGTCGTGATTGCATTAGCTGGAGTCTTTCTCGTGCTCGGCGCCGAAGTTCGCGGTGCTCGCCTGGCCAGCATAGTGCTCGCTGGAGGCGCCGGCGCACTGTACCTCGCGCAAAGTTCGTTCTGGTCAGTCACGGCGAAGCTCGCCGGGCGCTCTTCGGGCTCGGTCTCCGGATTCATGAATATGGGCGGGCAAATCGGCGGCGCGGTTACCGCATCGCTTACCCCAGTCATCGCCAAACACTTCGGATGGACGGCATCATTTCTGGTTGCAGCTGGTTTGTGCATTCTTGGAGGAGCGGCGTGGATGATCGTCGACCCCGAACAGACCCTCGCTTCGACACCAAGAGCTATAAGCGCCCAAACTTCTTGACCGCCTCTTCAATCGATTTCAATTTTTCGATGTAGGCATACATCGAGTGCTCTTTGAAGTCCATGTCCTGCGCCATGCTTAGAACCTCAGATGCGCGTGCGCGCGGCACGATCACAACCCCGTCAGAATCCGCAGTCACAATGTCCCCGGCGTTCACCTGAACTCCATCGCACATGACCGGAATGTTTGCCCCTGCAAACCGATAATGTCCGACCGAAGTGGACGGAACAGTGCCGGTGGCAAAAACCGGAAAGCCAATTTTTTTGAGATATGCCGTGTCACGAACTCCGCCATCGATCACCGCGCCGGAAAAGTCTCGCGCCTGCATTGCCGTGCCCATCAATCCGCCCATGCCGGCAATGTTTGCGCCGCCCTCAATCACCATCACATAAACCGAATTCGGGCCGCCCTGATCAATGGCGGCGAGCATGCCATCCAGCGCGTGCGGATCATTGTTTTCTTCCTTCTTCAATTTCACCGTCAGCGCAAATCCTGCGAACCTCGTGGTAAAAATCGGCCGCATGTTGTGCGACAAATACGTCCTCTGCCCGGCAATTTTTTCCATTGCGTCTGAAACCGAAGCCACTTCCACGTGCCGATATCCATCGAGCAGGTCGGCGTCGGAAGTAGGATCCGTTGGTCGCGAGAACGCCGGTGTGATCGCGAAGATTGCAGCCGTTATTAAAACCACCAAGGCCAGGATCGCAATCGAAACTTGTCCTTTGACCTTACGAAGAATCGCTTTATTCATTGTTCCCCTCCCAATGATC
>DATIYR010000215.1:0-4631 GCA_035517535.1 Terriglobales bacterium | reverse complement strand
CGTCCGGCGCAGGGCGTGGTGCTCGAAGCCAAGCTCGATCGTGGACGCGGTCCGGTTGCGACGGTGCTCGTTCAGAACGGCACGCTGCGCACCAGCGACAACTTTGTCATTGGCAATGTTTATGGCAAGGTCCGCGCAATGTTCGACGATCGCGGACGGCAACTTACGGAAGCGCCTCCATCAACGCCTGTCGAAATCCTCGGTATGGAAGGCCTGCCGCAAGCGGGCGATCAGTTCGTCGTCGTCGCCGATCGTGACAAAGCGCGCGGCATCTCCGACTACCGCGAGCAAAAAGCGCGAGAGGCCGCGCTGGCCAAGACTTCCCGCGTATCGCTCGAAGGGCTGGCCGAGCAGGTGAAGAGCGCCGGCGTAAAAGAGTTGAACATCATTCTTAAGGGCGACGTGCACGGATCGGTGGAAGTGCTGAACGATCTGCTCGGGAAGATGTCTACGGACAAAGTCCGGCTGAAAGTTCTGCGTTCCGGCGTCGGTGCAATCACCGAAAGCGACGTGCTGCTGGCGTCGGCGTCGAATGCGATCATCATCGGCTTCAACGTGCGTCCGGAGCGCAAGGCGCAGGAGCTGGCCGAGCAAGAGGGCGTCGATATCCGCCTGCACTCGATCATTTACGAGCTGCAGGATGAGATCAAGCGCGCAATGAGTGGCCTGCTTGAGCCGACGATCAAAGAGAATTACCAGGGCCGCGCGGATGTGCTTGAAACCTTCCGCATCCCGAAGGTCGGCACGGTTGCCGGTTGCCGCGTGACCGATGGCCTGATCAAGCGCGACTCCGAAGTGCGACTGCTGCGTGACAACGTAGTGGTCTTCAAAGGAAAGGTAGGCTCGCTGCGCCGCTTTAAAGATGATGCCAGCCAGGTCACAAACGGCATGGAGTGCGGCATCTCGATCGCGAATTACGGCGACGTGAAGGTCGGCGACGTGATCGAGGCGTTTGTGACCGAGCGGGTCGCGGCGGAAGTGATTGCATAGAAGTGGTCAGTGGCTAGTGGTCAGTAGAATGGCGTCTGGGCTAGAACTGGCTACTAATCACTAGCCGCTAGTCACTTATGGTCGCCCTTCTCACCCTCGAACTTCGTATTGAGCATGCACAATCCCTCAAAGACAAACGCCAGGTGGTGCGCAGCCTGAAAGACCGCCTGCGCGCGCACTTTAACGTGGCAACAGCTGAACTGAATCCTTCGAATCTCTGGAACAGCGCCACGATTGGCGTGGTCAGCGTGTCTGATTCGCGCGATTATCTGGATGGCCTGATGAAAAATGTCGAGCGTCAGGCCATGCGCATTGCGAATAATGCGGGCGCGGAAGTGGCGGACTCGTTCGTAGATTTTCTTTAGCTGTATTTATCCGCCATTATGCTAAGAGATGTGATCCCGAATGGACGCGCTTGACGCGCGTATCTGAGAGTGACATGAGCACGCAACTCAAACGGCTGCTTCTCTGCACAACATCTTGTCTGATCGTGTTTCTCTTGCCATGCGTTCAGGCCCAGACCATTACGTGGGCGGGGCGGGAGTGGAAAGTGACTCGTGGCGGGATGGCGGGGGTTGCGCAGGGAGATCCGGCGAATGTTTCGGTCGACGACAAAGGATATCTTCATCTGCATATCGCGAGACGTAACGGAAAGTGGACGGCCGCAGAGGTCTTCACCACAGGCGAACTGGGCTTTGGGACGTATCAATGGGTGGTTGATGGAAACGTCTACGATATGGATCCGGTGACGGTGCTCGGACTCTTCACTTATGGGCCCGTGCATCACATCGGTGAAGATGCGGAGAACGAAATCGATATCGAGTTCTCGCAATGGAACAAGACGTGCCAACCGTGCAACGCAGACTTCACCGTGTATCCTTCGACGGGACACCGCAAGCCGAAAGGCGTTTCCGCCTGGGAGGACAACTTTCACGTTAGCGGCGGAACTCTGACCACGGCGCGAACGGAGTGGTTCCCGGACCACATCGTATTCACTCTGATGAATGGCGCGCAGCCGATTGGAACGGTTGCGAATGTAATCAAGACGGAAACGTACACATCCGATAAGACGAACATTCCGCAGGTACCCACGCCGGTGGGCATCAATCTGTGGTGTTTCGGGGGCGTGCCCGGGAAAGAGCAGTCGGTAGTGATTCGGGATTTTCAGTTTGTTGACCAAAAGTAGTTGCGAATCCCCTCTTTGACACGCCATTAACCCTGATTTCTGATATTCTCTTCCGTTTTGTTTCGCCATCATAGTGGGTGCGTGGCGCGGATACTGCCCCGAGCGACTGACCGAGGAGACGTAGTGGATGGGCGCCTCGCCCGCGGATGAGGTTTACGTGGAACGCCGTCAGCAGAAATATCATCGTGAGCGCCTGGGCGAGGCCCTGCGGGAGGAGATTGAAACCATCGTTGAGGGCGAGCTGGGCGATCCGCGCATCGGGCTGGCGACGGTAACTTCGGTCGAAATGGCCGAAGACGCACGTTCGGCGCGGGTCATGGTCGCCGTCCACGGCAATGATGAAGAATGCCAGCGCAGCTTGGAAGGGCTGGCTGCCGCGGCCGCATTCATCCGTCATGAAGTTGCCGACCGGTTGCATTTGCGGCGCGCGCCGGAACTATTTTTCGTGCTCGACCGCTCGGAAAAGTTCAACACAAGAATCAATGAATTGCTCAAGCGAGCGAAGAAGAGTTGATGGGGCTTTGCGGAGTCAGGGCGGGTATGTTGGGTTGTGCGAGTTTAAAGGCAGGTTCCTCGACTGTGAAGATCATCCGCGCTGCGAATGACCTTCTTCGCTCGGAATGACGGCAAGCAAGGTTTTCGAGAGTATCTTTTTCGGGATATCTTTTTCGGGATATCGGGGACCGGAAGCACATGCTGGATCAGGTTCTAGCCGAGATTGATCGCCGCGAGCGTTTCGTGCTCACGTCGCACGCGCGCGCCGATGGCGATGCGGTCGGTTCGACGCTTGCCTGCGGCGAAATTCTGCGGCGAATGGGCAAGCAGGCTGACGCGGTCCTGCGTGATGGCGTACCTCGTATTTACCATCATTTGCCATTTGCGCCCGGCGTAATTCAATCCGAAAGAGTCAATGGAAAATATGATGCCGCGATTCTTCTGGAATGCGACAGCATTGAGCGCACGCGGCTTCAAGGGCTGGACAATCATTTCCTCATCAATATTGATCACCACAAAAGCGGCCGCGACTTTGCGCATGTGAATTGGATCGACCCGAAGGCGGTTGCAACGGCGGAGATGGTCTACCGGCTCGCGAAACGTGCCGGAGTGAAGATTACGGCGGAGATTGCGACCTGCTTGTATACGGCAGTGCTTACGGACACGGGTTCATTTATGTTCGAGGGCACGAGCGAACACACGTTTGAGCTGGCGCGCGAACTTGTGCTGGCGGGGGCTGATCCGGCGACGTGCGCGCGGCATATTTATTTCGGGCATTCGACGGCGAAGATGCGCCTGCTGGGGGCGGCGCTTTCGGCGCTGCAGCGCGAGGGGCCGCTGGCCTGGATTTGGGCCACGCAGGAGCAGATGGAGCGGGTGGGCGCGAAAGAGGAAGATTGCGAAGGGTTGGTGAATTATGCGCTCTCCATCGGCGATGTGGAGGTTGCGGCATTTTTCCGCGAGCTTCCCGACGGGCGTTTCCGGGTGAGCCTGCGCAGCAAGGGCAGGCCCGACGTGGCGCGCATCGCCGAGGAATTTGGCGGCGGCGGACATGCTTGCGCGAGCGGGTGCGCAGTGGAAGGCCCGCTGCATGCGGCGGTAGAAAGTATCCTCAGTAGAATCAGGGCCAGCCAGAAGTTCCAGTAAAATCTTTGAGTTCTCTGAGAAAACTCTAACCACAGAGGACACCGGGTTACACAGAGGAACGCCACAGAGATTGACGAAACGCTCCCGAGTTACCGACTGGCTTCTTCTCGTTACTTTTCCTGCATTCTTTTTTCTTTGGAAGCTTGCGTCATTTGGCCTGATCGGCGCAGACGAACCGCGTTACGCGCAGGTTGCGCGCGAAATGCTGGAGCGGCACGACTGGATCACGCCAACACTTGGCGGAATCGCCTGGCTTGAAAAGCCGCCGCTCTACTACTGGCAGGCGATGGTCGCTTACAAATTATTCGGCGTGAGCGACTGGGCAGCGCGGCTGCCTTCGGTGTTCGATGCATTTCTTCTCGTGCTTGCGGTGTACTGGTTCCTGTACCGTTTTCGTCGCGGGAGTGAACTCGATGGCGCTTTGATTTGCGCGACTAGCGCCGGCATTGTCGGTTTCTCGCGCGCGGCTTCGACTGACATGCCGCTGACGGCGATGTTCAGCATTGCAATGTTGGCGTGGCATTCGTGGTTTGAAGATGGAAGCAAAAAACACCTCGCTGGTTTTTATGCGTTTCTCGCTCTCGCGATGCTGGCCAAAGGACCGGTGGCGCCGTTTCTCGCGATTGTGATTATTGGAATTTTCGCGGCGGTGCAAAGAAGTGCAACGGTTGGCTGGAAGACGCTCTGGATACCGGGAATCGTGATTTTTTGTGTGATCGGTCTGCCGTGGTATGTGCTGGCGCAGATCAGGAACCCGCAGTTCTTCCACGAATTCATTGTTGAGCACAATCTGGCGCGGTTTGGAACGAACCTT
>DATIYR010000214.1:0-4306 GCA_035517535.1 Terriglobales bacterium | reverse complement strand
AACCGGCGCCCCGCGCGGGATTTGCAGCTGCTGCGCGATCCGGGTATCGGCGGCGGTTGCATCGACTTCTTCATCGGCGTAAGTGAGTTGCACTCCGTAGTCGCGCTCGAGCAGACCGAACAGAGAACTCCTGCCAACCGGTTCGCGTACCAGCCCGGGAAAGCGCTCTGCCGGCAAATAGCAGGTCTCGAGAGCAAAAGGTTCATCGGCGGTGTGCCGGACGCGCTCGATTTTCACCAGCTTACTTCCCGACGGCAAACTTAGTCGCCCCGCGATTTCATCTTCATCGTCAACGATTTTCGAGACAATTATTTTCGAGAACGGCGCAAGCCCGCGGGCGAGCATCTGCTCCGTATAGCTCATCAATTTGTTGAAATGGATTCGGGGGGGCGCTACGAACGTGCCCGAACCGCGCCGGCGCTCCACCACTCCTTCTCGCTCCAATCCTGCGAGCGCGTGCCGCGCGGTCATCAAGCTGACCTTGTGTAGACGCGCCAACTCCCTTTCCGACGCAACCAGGTCCCCGGATTTCAGTTGCCCGCTCTCGATCCGCTGCCGAATGGCGTTTTGAATGCGCTGATACGCGGGAGTCGCTTTGCGTCCGTTGACTGACATGCAAGCCAATATAAGGCTTTTAGGGAGGAAGTAAAACTACTTCAGGAATTACACAACGTGTTCCTCTGTGGCGTTCCTCCCTGTAACTCCGTGTCCTCTGTGGTGAATGCTTTTACGAATCAACCACAGAGGACACAGAGTCACACAGAACAATTCCACCGAGGTTAGCTCAGGAATGTGCTCGCGAAGCCGCCAGCGCGGCGTAAGCCGCGCCCAGCACCGGGGCATCCTGGTTTAACACAACGGAAATCGGGATTCGCGCCAGCTCTTCGCTCAGCTTTGTCTTATCGCAGAATGCGCGCACAAACGTCCCGTCTTGCAACTTTGGCAGAATCTTGAGCGCAATTCCGCCGCCGAGGTAAACTCCTCCAAACGCGAGCGCCCGCAATGCCATATTTCCCGCCTCCGATCCGAACGCTTGCGTCCAGATATGCAGGCTCTGCTCGCATGCCGCGCAGGTTTTCGCGAACCCCTGCTGCGTAATCTTTGGGGCCGCATCTACGCTCGGATCGTCAAAGAACGCATGGTGTGCTTCCGGGAATAAGTTCTGGTGAATGTATCGAAAGCCGCGTCCGGAGACAATTTCTTCCGTGCACACCCGCGGCATCTGTTTCCGCAAAGATTCTAGAAGCGCAAGTTCCTGGTCCGTTCCCGGCGCAAAATCCGTCAGCCCCGCTTCAGCGGCCGAAACCTGGTATTGCATTCCATCCCAAAATAAAATCGATTCGCCCAGCCCCGTGCCCGGCGCGATGTACACCTTCGGCGCACGCGCCTTCGCTGTTCCAGGATTCAGTTCGAGCAGGTCTTCCCTCCCAAGATAAGCGAGACTTGATGCAGCTGCTTCCACATCGTTGAGCAGCAGAATTTTGGTCGCCGGCAAGCTCAGTGCCTTTGCAATGTTTTGGCGGGTAATGTTCCAAGGCAGGTTGTTGCAAACGACTTCATCGTTGACGATCGCGCCCGCGATTCCAAACGCAGCAGCATTTATGTCTTCGTGTCTTAGCGCATGCACCTGTTGCGCGGCAGTGTTAAAAAAATCACCGAGAAAGCTTTCGATACCGGAGAACTCCGCAGTGGCAACGTGTCGCCGGTAGACGGGACGCAGCCGCTTTCCATCGGCATCGTCAAACAGAATTACATTGCATTTTGTGCCACCCAGGTCCGCCGCGAGGATCATCGTTATTCAGCGTAAATGTACACACCTGATTCCTCAAGTGCGCATCGTTCAGTCGTGCCGCCCCCCGCTTTCATGTCATTTGTCATTCCGAGCGCGGAACCGAGGAATCGGCAGTTAAGCGTATGTCAAACTCGCCTCGCGGATAAGACCTAGCAGCCACAATCGGCAGGAGTAGAATACGTAAAATCTCTTGTAAGATTTTGCGAATCGAGTGGCTAACCCCTGTTGTGCCGTATAGGAGGAACGATGGACGACGGATACGCACAAGAATACTATTTCTTACTCGATGACCTAGCTGAGAGGGAAAGGGCAGAGCAACGGCGGCGACTGCGAATCCTAGACAATGGATTACGAAACTCTCTCAATTTTCTCCGCGCTCTACAGGGAAGGGACGTCCCCAGCATGCACAAAGAAATACTTGTCGTCTGGAAGCATTATTGGCCGTCGCTCTGGGGCTCTAACGAGGCGGAACCTCTAATCAATCTGTTGTTCAGAAATTCAGGCCGGGAACCCCAACATGAGTAGGACTAGACGCGTCTACAACGTAGTTATGTGGTCGATTGTATTACTACTCCTTATCTACAACACAATCACGCATGGATTCGAAGACTCGTTGACTGGAATTCTGGTTTACATCGGGGCGGCATGGGTGGCAACTTACGGCTTCGCATACCTTGGCACTTGGTATCACAAGAGGTTGTCAAAAGAGCCTGAGCAATCTGTTACTCCAGGCACAAAACTCTAGTCCCCCGCCATCTCCTGCAATTCGCGCGCGCTCTCATTGTCAGCGAATACCGGCACCACGCACTCGGGGTTGGATACCAGCCCGCGCTCCCGCCGCAGCTGCGCTTCGAGTTCGGCGAGCTGGCGTTCGATGTCCTCGCCGGCCTTACGCTTCTTGATCACGTCTTCGCGATAGCGGCGCAGGAAGTAGTCGATGGTCTCGACGCGAATCCTGATCGAGCCGGTCGGCTTGTTTTCGTCGAGGTCTTTGAAGCAGAAATACGGCGTGCCGGAATTTTCAATGATGCCTTCGATCACGCCATAAATCGGCGCGTCGTGGCCGCATTTGAAGCTCGAAATTTCAAGCGCCACTAGGTTCGGATGCCGCGCTGTAAACTTTGCCGCCCAAACCTTGTGATTGGTGCTGCAGGAATACGAATTCTTCCACGCGTCATCAATGTCGAGCGGGCTCTTAATCATTCCTGCGCGAACTTCGTCGCCGAAGAGCCGTTCGAGCATGTCTTCATCGACCGGCAGCGTATTCTGCGAGAAGATTGGGTATCCGAGCTTCTGGAATTCGTCAAGAATTTCGTGATTCAAGCCGGGATCGTGATGATACGGACGTCCGAGCATCACGATGCCGATGCGGTCTTCGCGCTCGAGTTGATCAAGTACCTGACGCGCACGCTTGCGGATGCTTGCTTCATATTCCGTCAACGCTGCAAATCCGGCTTCACATGCGCGATCGTTTTCCTCGTCCGACAAACCCAACACCGACTGAAACGCCTGCAGCATCTGGAATGCGAACAGCTTGCGATCCTTGAAGTTCAGCACTGGATCGATGTACTTGATGTTGCTCTCGGCGAAGACGTCGTTCTCCTTAGTGAACGCGGCCTTCACCGTTTCTGGTGTGGCAGTGACGGTTGGGCACGCATTCGACCCCTGCAGGTTCACCAGCGGCGAGTGCAGCACGTCGTACATCGGGAAGAAGATGAAGTTGAGGGGCTTTTTGCGGTGCTTCTCCTGAATCAGGTTGTAAACGTGCGAAATGCCGATCTTCGCCGGGAAGCAAGGATCGATGGCGCCACGGCTCGCGCCGGCGCGATAAAGATCTGAGCTGGTGTAGTCGGAGTAAATGATGTTTTCCGGCTGCACCCCAAGGCTCTCGAAATATGCATTGAACAACGGCGCGTAGGTATAGATGTTCAGCACGCGCGGGATGCCGATTCGCACTTTGCTGCGGCTTTCTATAAGCGCGCGGCGTTCTTTCGTCTCTTTGCTCCAGCGGCCCAGAAAGCCGGCAGTTGGCAGCGGATCGGCAATGTTTTTCGCGTTGGTCGGGCGGAAGACTTCTTTCGAGGCGTAATCGACAAAGTTCGGATACTGATCCTTCAACTTGTCGAGACCGGCCTTGATGTCCTTCATCTCGTTGACGTCTTCGACCAGGCCCTTTTCGCAGGTGGCGATGATCAACCGCTGTTCACCCTTCATGAGCGGGACTTTGGTGATCTTCTGAATCGGAATAAACTCTTTCGCCGGCTCGGTGCGAACGTCGATGAAGGTGCGCAGGCAGTTGTTCTTGCAGAAATTGCAGCGCGTGGACTCGTTACGCGTGGTGCGATATTCGATCCTGCGGACCGCATCAAGGCCGATGAACGAAGTCTGCAGGCCATTCTTCCATAAGCGCAGCGCTTCTTCCGCAGCGCCGATCGCGCCGGATTCTCCGCAGTGTTCGTGAACAATGATTTCGGGATGCCTGCCCGCAGCACGGAAGCTGTTGCGGATGAAATC
>DATIYR010000213.1:0-5487 GCA_035517535.1 Terriglobales bacterium | reverse complement strand
GCGGGTGCGTCCGATGAATCGGCCAAGATCAGCCTGCAAAGTTCCTCTGCCATTGACGAAGTCACCAGCACCATGCACGAGATGAGCGTCAACGTGCAGAACATGGTGAAGAGCACGCAAATTCAGGCGTCAAGCGTAAGCGAGACCTCGGCATCCATCGACGAGATGGTCGCTTCGATCCAGCGCGTCGCCGACACGGCAAAAGTGCTGCTCGATATTTCCAACCGCTCGCGCGAAGAGGTGCACAGCGGCATTTCGACGATGGAGAAGGCCACGGACGGCCTGAACAAGATCAATGCAACCATCGGAGCCTCGGGCGAAATCATCGGAGCTCTTGGTCAACGGGCAGATGACATCGGCAAGATCATTGAAGTTATTGATGATCTCGCCGAGCAAACCAATCTGCTGGCGCTCAATGCTGCAATCGAAGCAGCCCGCGCAGGCGAACATGGACTGGGCTTCGCCGTGGTTGCAGATGAAGTCCGCAAGCTGGCCGAAAAGTCGGCGCAATCGACCAAGGAAATTTCCGAGCTGATTGAGAGCATTCAGAAAGAGGCCCGCAAAGCGGTTGAGAACATGCACCAGAGCACGGAGATCGTCGATCAAGGTCTCAAGCTCGGGGGGGACCTCAACCAGGCGCTGCGCAAGATCTCTAACGTGGTCACCGAGGTTTACAAGTTTGCCCAGGAAATCGGCGCGGCGACCAACGAACAATCGCATGGGTCATCGCAGATCGCCCGGGCGACAACCCGGCTGAACGAAATCACCCATGAGATCAACTCCGCGGTTGAGGAACAGGCATCGGGTGCGCACGCCGTGGTCAAAGCCATGGAGCGCATGCGCGAACTCGTACAACAAACGACTTCCGGTTCGACCGAACTGGCGGCTTCGGCGGAACAGATGTCGAAGATGTCACGCGGCCTGCTTGACTCGATGAACCGCTTTGGTATTGAAGCTGACTCCGTAGCGGGTGAAGATCGGCGCAGAAGTTCGCGCGCGGCGGCGGGATCGAGGGCATGAGCAACGGATCGCCAGTCGGCCGCGAGCTGCACATCGTCGGCTTTCAGGTCGGGCGCGAGACTTATGGCGTCCCGATCACGTCATTGCATGAGATTGTGCGCGTGCCGGAAATCACCGCCGTACCCGACGCTCCCGAATTCATGGAGGGGGTGATCAATCTTCGCGGAAAGATTGTTTCCGTGATGGACCTTCGCAAGCGCCTCGGCGAGAAAAAGGTTACCTCCAGCCGACGAAACCGCATTTTGGTGGTTGAGCACCATGGCAGGCTCTCCGGATTGATCGTTGATTCCGCGTCTGAAGTTCTGAAGATTCCCGCAGCCGACGTGGAAGCATCTCCGGCTGCATTGCAGGAGGGTGGATTGAACTGTGTGACCGGCCTGGGCAAGTACAAAGGACGGCTCATTGTGCTGCTCGATATGACCCGCTTGCTGGACCTCGGTGCGATGCAAAAAGCCGGCATGACCAAAGGCAAGGAAGAAAATCGCCGCGCTGCCGCAGCGAAGTAGGCGCAGAAGGAAACGAATGAGTACTCCGGCTTTGGCCATCCAGCTCAGTGATGCGGAAATGCGCTTACTGCAGACGCTCGTGTACCAGGAGTGCGGGATGTATTTCGACGCGCGGCGGACCCACTTTCTGCAAGACCGCTTGCAACGCCGCCTGCGCGAATGCCGGCTGGATTCTTTCTACAGCTACTACCGGCTGCTGATCAGCGCAGAAGGAAAACACGAACTGTCTCGCCTGCTCGAAGATCTTACGGTCAACGAAACCAGTTTTTTCCGTAATAAGGCGCAACTCGAACTCTTTCACCGCCACATTCTCGATGAGCTGATCCGCAAAAAGGAAACGGATGGAGATCGGACTATTCGCATCTGGAGCGCCGGCTGTTCAACCGGCCAGGAACCCTACACGATTGCGATGCTGGTTGCCGATTCTCTTGCCTATCACCAGCTCCGCCTGCCTAACTCCGGCGAAACCGTCTGGCCCAAGCCGCTGGTGCCGCCGCCATGGAGGGTAGAAATTCCCGCCAGCGACATCAATTATTCCGTGCTGCGCGCGGGTCAGGAAGGCGTTTACACGGAAATCCAGATGGCTTCGGTTGATTACAGTTATCGTCTCCGCTATTTCGATAAAGTCAGCGAACGTTATGCGGTTAAGAAGGCGCTGAAAGAGCTGGTGCACTTCGACTTTCATAATCTCAAGACCGAATTTTTACCGCAACGCAACGATGTGATCTTCTGCCGGAACGTGATGATGTATTTCGATGAAGCCGAGCAACGCAGGCTCATCGAAAAATTCCACCGCTGTCTTGCTCCGGAGGGTTACCTGCTGGTCGGACACGCGGAAAGCTTGCTGGGGCTTACTGACAAGTTCGCGATGGTGTATCGCAACAGCGGCACCGCGTATCGTCGCGTCGAGGTGTCGCGATGAGCCCCCGCCGCAATGATCCGGGCGCCGAGATGCGCGAGCTGTTTTTTGAGACCTCGCAGGAGCTGCTGCAGGCCCTGAATGACGATGCGCTCAAGCTGGAGAAGAGCCCGAAGGATGCTGAAATTGTTCGCAGCATCCGGCGCACGGTTCATACATTGAAAGGTGATTCCGCCGCCTGCGGCTTCAAGGAGTTGAGTGAGCTTGCCCATAAGCTCGAAGACGCCCTGGCGGTTGACATCACGAGCGTATCCGTTTCGCTGGTCGAATTAAGTTTCCTGGCTGCAGATTTATTCAGTGAGATGCTGAGCTCTTACCGGCATCAAACTGCGATGCCTGACGCCTCTGCGCTGCAACGAATGGTGCAGGAGCTCGCCTCCGGCACTCCGGCCGCTGTGAAAACTCCGCACGCAGCTCCTCCGGTTACATGGACGGAGCAAGAACAAGCGGCAGCAACGGCGGCGGCTGTCGGCGACACGCGAATCTTTCACGTGGTGTGCCATATCGACCGCCTGTGTTCGATGCCGATCGCTGCACGCCAATTGGTAGCGACCGCGCTCGGCTCGATCACGCAGGTTTTAGGAGTGAGGCCGGAGGGATTTGCCGAAAGCGCAAAGAAAATTGATCTGCTCATCGCGACCAACGCGCCGGAGACGATGATCGTCTCGAAATGCCTCATCCCGACGGTAATCTCGCGAGTGGAATATTTCGAAATCAACGCCGCGGGACAAGGTGGGCCTTCTGCGGCACCGAGTGTTGGTGAAGCATCGCTCGCACCTGAGGGACATCCTGAAGGCAGCGATGCTCAGCCGCAGGAACCCGTCCCCGCGCCCAGCGTCCCTTCGGCGGAAAACATTTTGCGGGTCGAGGCGGAGCGCATTGATAACGTTCTGAACCTGGTCGGCGAACTCATCATTGCAAAATCCATGCTGCAGCAGGCTATGCAGGAATTTTCCCGGCGTTTTCCCAAGGACGGCTTGCGCCTGCGCTTTGCCGACGCCATGGGTTTTCAATCGCGGGTGATGAACGACCTGCAGCGGTCAGTCATGAAGATCCGGATGGTTCCGGTTGAGCAGTTGTTCCGGCGTTTTCCGCGGATTGTTCGCGACACCGCGAAACGCTGCGGCAAGCAGGTTCAGCTGGTTGTCACAGGACAAGAGACCGACGTCGATAAAGGTCTGCTGGATGCGATTGCGGAGCCGCTTACCCATATCATCCGCAATTCCATCAGCCATGGCATTGAAACTCCGCAGGAGCGCGAGGCCGCGGGCAAGCCGGCGGTGGGGACGATACAGTTGCATGCCTATCACCAGGCAAACCATTTGATGGTGGAAATAAAAGACGACGGAGCTGGAATTGATCCTGCGAAAGTGAAGGCCAAAGCGCTGCAAACAAATTTAATCACGCCGCAAGAGGTCGAGCGGATGTCCGCTCAGGAAGCTTATGAGCTGATTTTCCGGCCGGGGTTCAGCACGGCTGAGGAAATTACAGAAATTTCCGGCCGCGGCGTTGGCCTGGACGTAGTTCGCAGCGTTCTGCAGCGCATGAAGGGGACGGTGGAAGTTGAAACGCAGCTGGGACAAGGCACAATCTTTCGCCTGAAACTTCCACTCACGCTGGCCATTATTCAGGCGCTGATGTTCCGGATTGAAAACCGCCTGTATGCGATTCCGCTGAACTCGGTGGCGGAGATCGCGCGCGCGCAGGGAAGCGACGTACACCGTGTGGATTCGACAGAAGTCATGCAGTTACGCAATCAGGTCTTGCCGCTGGTTCGTGTCGCACCCAAGCGGCTGTCTGATTCTGAAAGCGAAAGGATTTTCGTCCTGGTTCTCACCTTTGGAGAACGCAAGTTGGGGCTGATCGTCGATTCACTCGAAGGAGAAGAAGAGCTCGTGACCAAAGCCTTGGACGATCAGACAGTCTCCACCGATTTGATCAGCAGCGCCTCCATTTTGGGCGACGGACGCGTGGTGCTGATCATGAATCTGGCTGCGGTAGTAGACCGTTTCAACAAGTCTGGCACCCATATCAGAGAGACTCAAGTCATACCAGCGATGCATAGCAGTGGACAAATGGGGGAGGTGCGGCAATGAGCGCCCAGCCGGTTCGAGTGCTGGTTGTGGATGATTCGGCATTGATGCGTAAACTCATCCCACAGATGATCGAAACCGATAGCTCCATTCATGTTGTTGGCACCGCCATGGATGGCAACTTCGGTCTGAAGAAAATTGCTGAGCTCAAGCCGCAGGTAATCACTCTGGACCTTGAAATGCCCGGCATGGATGGACTCGAAATGCTGAAGGAAGTCATGCGGAAGCACCGGCTTCCTGTGATCGTGGTCAGCTCGCACAGCACCGCGGGCGCGGCCGTGACCCTGAAGGCTTTATCGCTGGGGGCGTTCGACTTCGTCGCAAAACCATCGGATGTGACCTCGCGAATGCAGGAGAGTGCGCGGGAGTTGATCGCGAAAATCAAGGCGGCGGCGCAGAGCCGCGGAATCCAGATCGCTCCGATCGAAGAATTTCCCGAGCCACAGCGGCGAAAGAAAGTTCTGTCGGTTGGTGCGCAAGCCCCGACGAAGGTGGTAGCTATCGGCGTTTCCACCGGCGGCCCGCAGTCGCTGCAATACGTACTCTCACAATTGCCGCCCGAGTTTCCGGGGACGATTCTCGTGGTGCAGCACATGCCCGAGGGATTCACGGAGATGTTTGCCCGCCGCCTGGATGAGTGCACCTCGCTCAGAATCAAGGAGGCGCAGTCCGGCGATGTCCTGCAGCAGGGGCGGGTGCTGATCTGCCCCGGCAGCAGACATTTGAAGGTAAAGCGGCTGCCGCTGGGGGATGTCGCGGTTTTAAGCGACGAGCCAAGAGTAAACGGGCATCGTCCTTCTGCCGATGTGTTGTTTAAAAGTGTCGCCGAAGAATTCGGCCAGCGCGGAATCGGCGTCATCATGACGGGCATGGGAGACGATGGCGCGAATGGATTAGGTTCGATTAAGGCAGCGGGAGGCATGACTATCGCGCAGAGCGAGCAATCCTG
>DATIYR010000212.1:0-6752 GCA_035517535.1 Terriglobales bacterium | reverse complement strand
TCGTTTAAGAATTCCTCCAAATCCGACCGGTAATACGCGGGCATGGGATCAAAGCATATTCGGAACGCCTGATTTGGTCCAGCGGAAGCGGCGGGCGTCCGACACACACCGGACACAAATTCAACCCAGGGTCGCCGCCTTTACACTTCATTACTCTGGTTCTCACTTCCACTTCGCCCGACAGGGTAGAATATCCAGAAGCACCCACCCTGTGCGGTTCAGCATCCAATCGCTATGGCCTTGGGAGTTCACAGGTAATTCATGAAAACTCTTTTCGTCCCCGTCCTGCTCAGCGCTTGCCTTTGTTTCGGTCAGCAATCATCGCAAAATTCGACGCCGCAGACAATGAAATCGGCGGACTCCAATACCGCAGCCGCACCGGCAAATGCCGAGCCTGCAACTCCGCCCAAGGTCGACCGCGCCGCCGCCTACTACCACTTCACGCTGGCGCATACTTACGAAGAAGAAATGGCGGTCTACGGGCGCAGTGATCTGCTCACCAAGGCCATTCAGGAATACCGGCTTGCCATCCAGGCCGATCCAACTTCGCAATATCTGACGTCCGGTCTTGCGGAACTCTACGCGCGCAGCGGCCGCATCAAGGACGCCGTTACTGAAGCGCAGGACATTCTGCAGCGCGATCCCAATAATCTCGAAGCTCACCGCCTGCTCGGCCACATTTATTTGCGCTCGCTCGGTGATATGCAGGGCGGCACCGGTTCGGACAACGTGCTCAAGCTGGCCATCCAGCAATACGAAGACATCGTTCAACTCGATCCTTCAAGCTCCGACGATCACATCATGCTCGGCCGGCTCTACCACGCCGATAACGACATGAAGAAGGCCGAGGAGCAAGAGAAGATCGCCGTCAAGCTGGCGCCCGATGACGAAGACGCAGTCACCACGCTCGCCATGCTTTACAACGAAGAAGGCGATACTGAGAAAGCCGCGGATACGCTGGCCGCCGTCCCCGAAGCCAGCCGCTCGGCAAAACTCTATTCCGCGCTCGGCGACACATATAACCAGCAGAAGGACTACAAGAAGGCGATCGACGCCTACAATCACGCCATCGCGATGGACCGCGATAACCTCGACGCCATTCGCGGCCTGGCCGACAGTTACGAAAAAGACGGCCAGACCGATAAGGCGCTCGAACAATACAAGATCATCGCCGATGCCAACCCGGAAGATGCTCGCACCTACATCAGCATGGGCGAGATTTACCGCCGCGAGGGCAAGCTCGATCTCGCGCTGGAAAATTTGAAAAAAGCGCAGTCGATGGTGCAGGACTCCGAGCAGGTCTCCTATGATCTCGCCACCATCTATCAGCTCGAGGGCCGCTACGACGACGCCATTTCCACTTTGCAGGACCTCCTGAAGAAAACCGAAAAGCCCGACGGAAAATATTCCCAGGACGAACAGGAAAATCGCGGAATCTTCCTGGAGCGCCTGGGCTCCGCGTACGCAGATGACAATAACGAGCAGGGCGCGATTTCGACCTTCCAGCAGATGCTGACACTCGGCGACGACAACGCTGAGCGCGGTTACGGCGCCATCATCGACACCTACCGCGAAAACAAAGACTGGCAAAAAGCCACTGACGTCGCCCACGAAGCCACGCAGAAGCTTCCCAAGAGCCGCCACTTAAAAATGGTATACGCCAGCCAGATCGCTGACATGGGGCAACCGGAAGAAGGTCTGCGCGAAGTAAAGTCACTGCTCAACGGCACGCCTGACGATCGCGAAGTTTACGTTGCGCTCGCCAACATGTATAGCCGGTTGAAGCGCTGGCCGGAATCCGACGAGATGCTCGATAAAGCCGAGCAGCTGGCGACGAAACCAGACGATAAAGAGAACATCGAGTTCCTCAAGGCCGCCAATCTTGAGCGCCAGAAAAAATATCCGGAAGCCGAAGCCGCGTTCCGCAAAATCCTGGTCGAGAGCCCCGACAACGCCGCCGTGCTCAACTACCTCGGCTACATGCTGGCCGACCACAACATGAAGCTCGAAGACGCGCTGGCCATGGTCAAGAAGGCCGTCGATCAGGAGCCGGCAAACGGCGCCTATCTTGACTCGCTCGGCTGGGCTTATTTCAAGCTCGGCAAATACGATCTCGCCGAAGACAACTTGACCAAAGCCTCGCAGCACATGGGCGCAGACCCAACCGTGCAGGAGCACCTGGGCGATTTGTATCAGAAGACTGGCCGCCTGAAACTCGCCGCCACCCACTGGGAGCGCGCGCTCGAAGAATGGAACAAGACCATCGCGCCCGAAGTCGATCAGGAAGAACAAGCGCGGGTTGCCAAGAAGCTCGAGTCCGCGAAAGTAAAGCTGGCTAAAGAAGAGCAAGAAGCCAAGTAGCATTCATCCTGTCATCCCGAACTCGCGCTTGCGAGAGAGGACCTTACGTCAGCCTGCATCACCGCTGCAGTCGTCAGGACAGAGTAGTTGGAGTCGAACCGCCAAGCTCCCTAAAACAAAACGCAGAAGTCTGACCACGACTTCTGCATTCTTCCTTCGCAGTTCAGGTTGGTTTACGCGGTATACTCCATCGCCCCCGGACGCGAGTCGAACTCCACCACTGAAACGTCATCCGGCACGCGCAATCCTGCTTGTTGCAGCGCGTTCATGGCGATCACAAAATTCTCGGCGTCCATGATCACCAGTGCGCCACGCATACTCCCGGAATCAAAAGATTCCAGGCGCGCAGACGCGGCATGCCCCGTACGCAATGCCCGCGCTAACGGGTTCGGTTGATATTTCAACTCCCGCGCCGCGGCCACAATGCGGTCTTTTGTCGTTTGCGGAATGCGCAGCGCCCCCGGCGTGTTGTTCAAAACCGCAGAAATCGTCCCCGGCGTCAGCCCGAGATGGTCGGCCACAGTCTTGAGAGTTACTTTTTTCGGCATCATTTCATTGTCCATGCGAATGTCTCCTTTTCGGAATGATCGAAGATCGAAGTTGAACAGCGATTCGCTTCAGGACAACAAGGTCGAAACCCAGGCGACGGGGCGAGGTAAATCTATTTTGGCTGCGACAGGGCAGTGAGTACACGCTTACTCTGGCAAAAACGTCGCGCCATGTCCAATTCAAAAAATCTATGCCCGCGATTGCGCAGTAGATAAGGCTCCCACAGCACGCTCAACTGATACGCGATTGTAACCACCCAGTAATGATCCGTTAATGATTGCGATGCTAACGTTCTCACCATTCGCGGGCAGGGCAGATTTTGACTAACTCTATTCAGGAGAGCCGTATGCGACTGAACCGCACGCCTGTGGCAGGTTTCTGCCGTTTTCTGCTGGCATCTGCAGCCGTCATTTCTGTTGGTCTTTCTATATTCGCAACTTCAGCCGTAGCGCAGGACCGCGACCATGACCGTGACCGGGTTTTCTGGCCGGGCAATCTGGTGGTGAGTCGGAGCGTTTACGACAACAATCCCGCGAACGTACAGGTCGGCGAAGTTCTGCCGCCGAATTGCGCCAGCACCCAGGGCGGATGCAGCGCCTCGACGGGCGCGCCGAATAACGGCCTTTACCCGTTCGTCTGGAACAATGACATTTACGACGGCAGCTTCGGCATCACGTCGAAAATTTATCTCGACCAGATGTTTCCCTTCGGCTTCGTCATCAACAGCCTCGAAGTTCCGAACAGCTCGGAGCGTGGGATCAGGCAGTCAAGTGATCAGTTGGTCACCAGTTTCAGCTCCAAGTCAGAGATGGCGCTGAATCTCTCAACCGACCGCCAGTACCTGACGTTCTCGGGATATATGGCTCCGATCGATGCAATCGATGTTTCGAATTCCCATACTCCCGGAGCGGTCGATTCAACCAATCCAGTTGGTGAGAATTTTTATCGCGCGGAGGCACAGGTCGATGCCTTCGGGCAATTCCATTTCACGGAGACGAACGCCTACAGCGGCAACAACGGGCGCGCTGTAGTTCTGAACGACAGCAACGGGGATAATTTCTTCTACACGGCCGGCAACGCCGGCAACGGCAGCAATCCTCAGCCGAACGGGATAATCCTTGGGGCAGGCACGCAGATCATCAGTCCGGTAAATGCGCCGGAGAGCGCACAGAACCCGGGCACGCCAACTCCTGTCGGCAGCTTCTCAATTACTGAGCTCGGCGACAAAGCCGACAAAGTTGGCAAGGACGACAATTTCCGCGGCCTCACCATCTTCAATAACGTTCTCTACTACTCAAAAGGAAGCGGCAGCAACGGCGTGAATACGGTCTACTTCCTCGATACGACCGGTACAGCCTGCCCGAACGGAGTCGGAGTTCCGTCGCCCTCGGCCAAGCTGCCGACCACGCCACTTGCTTACAATTTGTCCACGCTTCAGAGCAATGGCCTGCCGAATAACATGTGCATCCTGGCGGGATTTCCTGCGGTCTCGAACAAAGCCGTCTCTCCGGTTAATTTTCCTTTCGGAATCTGGTTTGCCAACGCCACGACGGTTTACGTCGCGGACGAAGGCGACGGCTACACAGGCGGCACGGACCTCTACACTCATGCCGCGGGTCAGACTCTGGCCGGACTCGAAAAGTGGGTGTTTGATTCGACCACGAACACCTGGAATCTGGCGTACACATTGCAGAGTGGTCTGGATCTCGGAATTCCCTACACGATATGGGGCTATCCGAGCGGCGACAACTCCGCGACTGGCCTGCCCTGGGCGCCGGCAACCGATGGGCTTCGCAACCTCACGGGCAGAGTAATCGGCGATCAGGTCGCAATCTGGGCCATTACATCAACGGTCAGCGGAAATGGCGATACCGGGGCCGATCCGAACCGGCTGGTGCTGATCTTTGATTCGCTCAACAACACCGATCCAACTGTCGCAGCCAGGGAGCGTTTCTTCAAGCTGCGTCAGGCAAAGTTCGGCGAAGTTCTGCGAGGAGTTTCATTCACGCCGGAAAGCTGGTAGGCGTTCTGTCATAACGCTGGCGTTTGACAAAAACAACCGGAATCCATAATATGGCGTCACACGACATATCGTATGACGCCATAAATGGAAACTCTACCGTTAACTGAACCCGTATTCCTCATCCTGCTGAGCCTGGCCGAGCAGCCCCGCCACGGCTACTCCATTTTGAAAGATGTTGAAACCGTGAGCGCCGGGCGCGTACGGCTCAGCACCGGCACGCTCTACGGCGCGCTGAGCCGCTTGCTTGATCAGAATTGGATTGAGCGAATCGAAGAGGATGACAGCCCGCGCGACCGCCGCTCGTACCGGCTCACATCGCTCGGCCGCCGCAACCTGCGCCTTGAAACCGAGCGCATGCGTCATTTGACCAAACTGGCCGCACTTCGCGTCGCACGCAAGGAGGCATGAACTCATGCTGCGGCTCTACAAATTTTTGCTGCATTTTTATCCCGCGTCCTACCGTCGCGAGTTCGCCGGCGAGATGACCACCGTGTTCAGAGAGGCCCGGAAATCAGCCGAGGATGACAGCGTCGCGATGCGCGTTTCCTTCTACGTTCGCGAAATCAGGGGACTACTCGCCGGAGCCTTGCGTGAACATCTTCGCGCAATCACCGGCGGCTATCAATGGATTCCATTCAGGAGGTTCGATATGCGCCCGGAATTTCGTTTTCCAAAATCCACGGTGGTATTGATGGCGGTGATCTTCCTCGGCGTGGAGCTCGCCATCCAGGAAGCCAAGCACGTCGTTGCCAAGTACAGTACCACCCCGACCCCGGCCACAACCGGATTTCCCTGGTTCATAGTATGGAGCTTGCTGGCGACAGTCGCGGTCGCCGTCATCGGCTGGAGCATCCTTTTTGCGTTGCGTCGCACCGGCGTCCATCGGCTGGCGAATCTCCCATCCAATCGCAACAGCCTGAACTAAGCTGTTTGGGGGAGTGCTTAGGGTTCCGACTACGAGCCGAAAACGCTGGGCACACGGCTGAGAACTTTCGGAAGAGAAGCAGTCGCTTGTTTAGTGCCTGAGCGCCCACATGATCCAACCGGCCACGATCAGTCCGCCCATGAACATGCAAAAGCAGTAGAGTCCGTAGCGGACCTGGTCGCGCGGCGTGTCCCGCACCGTAATCCCAAACACGACAGAGGTGAAAATCGAGAACAGCAGGGCTGCGTTGAAATGTGAGAGGACCATTAGGCTTTCTTACCAATCGCGATGTGATAAGCGTCCGCCACGCTGATGAAATTCAGCAGACCGGCAACAATGATGTACTTGGTCCCGTAATCCGCAGTCGCGTGCGGCACCACCATATGGCCCAGATCCATGGCCCGGCTCACAATGTACATTCCACCCGCCCCCAAGTCGCCGATAAACCCGAGAATATCGAGAATGTCGCCGCCGTTCGGCCGGTAGACTCGGCCGTCCATCAGAATTCCCAGCACAAACATCAGGACAATCGACGCCATCAGGAGCACGCCGCGAACACAGCGCTTCTGCATCAGGTGCCCGGCTCCAGGGACCAGCCACGCGACCGCCGGCACAACAATCGACATTGCGCCCGTAGAGGCAGACGCAGGCTTCGCTGTGATTGGTTCTCTTCGGGTGGGAGTAGTTGCCATATTAATCGCCGGCGGACAAGAGTGTCCGCCCCACAAATAAAATTTAGATGATTACGACTTCATTTTGCATTCTACCAGTTACTTCAGCACGGTTGCTGCGCACCAGCATATTGATTTCGCTGCGCACTCCGAATTCCGGAAAATAAACTCCTGGCTCGATTGAAAACAAACTGTTCGGAAGTACGCGCCGCTCGTCATGCAC
>DATIYR010000211.1:0-6432 GCA_035517535.1 Terriglobales bacterium | reverse complement strand
TGAAAGAATTCGTGCGCAGTGACATTGGTAAAGCGATCAAAATGTTGCGATAGATACTGGTCCGGCAACGTAATCGCGGTGCTGTAGGCATGCTCCATTCCGCCGTCACCGGGCGAATCGGAGAAATGGTAAATGAACATGTAGCTTTTGAACGGACAGTCGTTCATCCACTTGGTTTCGGTTGAAACGATTCGCTGAACCGGCGTAAGAATTTTGTCGAAGACTGAGTTCGTGTTTTCGGAATCTACGATGACGCGATAGTCTCCGCAGTCAGCATTAAAATCCCTCTCATCAAATTTGCCGATTTCAACCGGCGAGTCCACCAGTTGGTCGTAATTGGTTGCCGAAAAAGTTCCATCCTGCTGACCAAGCGGAGTGGCAATTTTCCATCCGGAAGGAATGTCGCGGAATTCGATCTCGACCGGGCTGGCGCGTTCGCCGTCGATATAACAGAGAATCTCAGCGAGATTGAAGAACGCGTGATGCGAGTTAAGCTGCGCTCCGTAGGGCCCGGGATCATCGGCGAACATCTCGTACAGAACGCGCCCGCCGTTTTGTGCGCCAGATATTTTCCAACGGCTCTTATTCAACTGCTGAAGCGGGAGCAGCGCACCGGTGGAATCCTCCGCGCGAATCCGGTTCATGTACTGCGAAAAGTCGCGCACCTGGTAGAGCGCGTTCCAGACGGGCAGTTGCAGTTCGCGAGCGCTTTCTCCGGGAGGAATTTCGACGGTGACGTCAACCAAATGTTTCTCTGGGTTTACCAATGAAACGCTGTAGCGGACATGATCGGCTGCAAAAAGGGCCGAACAACTAAAAAGGACTGCGAGTTGAAAGAAAAACCGGGACAGGCATCGAAGGTGAAGGTTCACTGGCGGGTGCCCGCCTTGGTCAAGCTTGCTGCTTGCAACATTTCAAGTCTGGCGGGCAGCTTTTCATAGATACCACCGAATCCGCCGTTCGAAAGAATGGCAACCACGTCGCCGGAGCGCATCTCCGGAGCGGAGATTCGCACAATGCTTTCAACATCGGCGATGACGCGAGCGGGACGGCCAAGCGCTTCGATATTCCTCGCGACTGCTGCGATATCGAGACGCTCGGCTTCGGGGATCGACTCGGATTTGAAAACATTCGCG
Source organism: Terriglobales bacterium (assembly GCA_035517535.1). GTDB lineage: Bacteria > Acidobacteriota > Terriglobia > Terriglobales > Acidobacteriaceae > Gp1-AA145. The sequence goes on along the minus strand of DATIYR010000211.1, from coordinate 5,296 downwards.
ATGATGACCCGATCGGCGATGGCCAAGCTTTTCGCCAAGTCATCCTGAAACACATTGCGGCGAAGAGTATTCGAGCGTGGTTCGAGGATTGCCCATAAGCGCCGTTTCGGATATCGCGCTCGCAGCGCGTCTAGCGTCGCCGCAATCGCCGTGGGATGATGCGCGAAATCGTCGATGATCGTAATGCCGTTGACCTCAGCCTTCACTTCCAGCCGGCGCTTCACGCTTTTGAAAGTTTTCAGTGCTTCACCGATCACGTCGACCGGAATTCCATAATTCGCCGCAAGCGTCGCCGCAGCGGTTGCGTTCCACACGTTGTATTCACCCGCCAGTGAAAACTCAAATTCCGCCCACGGCTTTGCACTTCGCTCGACCGACCACGACGTGCGCTGCGGGTCGAACTTCAAATTTATGATCCGCCACGTAGCCTGATCGCTGGCGCCATAACGCTCGACGGGGCAAAAGGCGCGGGCAATGCAGCGTTCAATGCTTTCACCACGATCAAATGCAACAATGCGCCCGCGTCGCGGAACCAGATTTACCAAACGCTTGAAGGCGGTCTCAACTGCATCAAGGTCTTTGTAGATATCGGCATGATCGAATTCAACCGACGTAAGAATCACCGCGTCGGGAAAATAGTGCAGGAACTTCGGACCTTTATCGAAGAATGCAGTGTCGTATTCGTCGCCTTCAATGATGAAATGCTTACCCTCGCCGAGTTGAAAGCTGCGGCCGAAATTCTCCGCAATGCCGCCGATCAAAAAAGAAGGATGCATTCCAGCGTATTCAAAGATCCACGCGAGCATCGACGTTGTGGTTGTCTTTCCGTGAGTGCCTGCAACAACCAGCACTTCTTTGCCACGCAGGAATTCATCGTGCAGAAGCTGGGGAAGCGAACAGAACGGAATGCGTTGATCAAGAACGTGCTCCAACTCAACATTGCCACGCGAGATCGCATTTCCGACGACAACTAAGTCCGGGGTCGAATTTAAATTCTCAGCCGCAAATGGCTGCGCGACTGGAATCCCCAGCGAGTTCAGGAAATCTGACATCGGCGGATAAGCGGCGGAATCGGATCCCGTCACGTGAAAGCCGCGCTCGGCGAGCATTCCGGCGAGGGATGCCATTGCCGTGCCGCAGATGCCGATCAAATGGATGTGCTTTGTGGAATTCATTTGGTTGTCGCAGGTTCGAGAATTTCCAGAGTCACTCGGTTACCACTGACACTCAACCGAGCGCTTACCCCGATCGGCAGCGTCATATTCCGGCGCGAAACGTGACCGGATCGAACGCCGTATGCCACCGGAACTGCCAAGTCCGCGACGACCCGCATCACCACTTCTTCCAAAGTGTAGCCTTGATTCGCCGATTGAATGCATTCCAGCATCTCGCCAAAAATAATTCCCTGCACACCATTGAACTTGCCCGCCAACTTCAAATGCATGAGCATGCGGTCGATCTGAAACGGCTTGGCTGCCACATCTTCGATAAACAGGATCGTTCCCTCGGTGTTGATCTCATAAGGAGTGCCAAGCGATTCCGCCAACATCGATAAGCAGCCGCCGTAGAGAATTCCGTCGCCTGTCCCTTGTTGCAGCGGCTTCACTCCGGAATTCGAATCGAAATCAAGACGCCAATTTTCCCGCGCGCCCAGCGCCGCTTGCCACGATTCAGCGTCCACTCCGTCTGAAACTGCGAAATCTTTCGCCACCATCGGCCCGTGGAAGGTCACGATGTTCGCGGCGTCACACAAATAAGTCAGCAACGAGGTATTGTCGCTGTATCCGATAAAAGCCTTCGGCCGCTCAGCGATTTTCTTCATGTTCAATCTGGGCAAAAGATAATTCGATCCATATCCTCCCCGTGCGCAAACGATCGCCTTGACATCATCGCGCAGGAACATGCCTTCCAGTTCACGCACGCGTCGATCAAACGATCCTGCGAAGTACAACTCCCGCGCGAAAATGGATTCATCGTAAACCGGGTTGTAGCCCATATCGCGCAGCGCCGCGCATCCAGCTTCAAAATCGTCGCGCTTGAAATTACTCGCAGGCGCAACGACGCCAATATTGTCTCCGGGCCGCAGCGCCGGAGGCTTAATGCGTTCAACTTGGCGCGCAGGCATCGTCATTAAAGCAGAAATTCTCCGCGGCAGATGAGTTGCGCCGGGCCACGCAAAAAGACCTGACCGTCCCAACGCACCGTCTGTGTGCCTCCCGGGGCATGCACGCGGACCGGCGACTGCGCCTTTTTGGAAAAAATGGATGCTGCCGCGGCCGCGCACGATCCCGTCCCGGAAGATTGCGTTTCGCCCACGCCGCGTTCATAAAATCGGACTTCTATGTTTTGGTTATCGCGAATGCGAACGAATTCGACGTTAATACCGTGCTTGAAATCGTGGTGCTTGCCAATTTCAGCCGCGTCCGCTTGCCATCCCGGCGAGAATTCGTCGACGAAAACAACGAAGTGGGGATTGCCCATCGATACCGGAATTCCGCGTGCATTGCCAAAAGCAACTCTGATGGAGAATTCGTCCCCAATTTGCGGCTCGCCCATGGCGGTTTCAAATTCGAATGACTTTTCGTTGTGAGAAATCAGCTCGCAGGTTTTGATTCCAGCGCCGGTACGAATGTCGACCTTGTGCCGCGGATTTTCCGAGCACAAATATGCTGCCACACAGCGCGTACCGTTGCCGGAAATCTCCGCGTCCGAGCCGTCGGCATTGATAAGCCGCGCGCGAATGTCGGCGTCCTGCGCGGGAAACAGCCACTCAACCCCATCTGCGCCCACCCCGTTATGCCGTTCACAAATGGCACGGCTGAAGCCGGAAAGATCAGGCGGGGCATGCAGGCCGTCGATGATCAGAAAGTCATTGCCGCAAGCGCTCGCCTTAACGAATGGAATTGCGGGCGCGTTCATCGCGGCGGTGTCGCTCATAAAAGGTCATGGAGCTCGGAGTTGGCTGGATTTTATCATCGGCAGTGATTGACGCTTCAGTGCGGCGCGCCGTGCAGGTTAACGCGGCTGATTACTGCGGTGGTCGGGATCCCCGATATTCAGAAACAAAGCTGTGAGGCAGGGCACCGCTGTACGCGGGTCTAGCATGGAAGAAAACTCTTGGGTTCTGCTACTCTCTCACTGATCTTTTCTCTGATCTTGGGAGCGCTCATGCACTCGCGAAAGTTTTTACTTTGCTTTTCGTTCTTACTCATTTCCGCACCGATGTGGGCACAATCGAAAAACGTGGCCGAACGCCTGGGTTATCCAGCAGACGCGAAGCTGCTCATCATTCACGCCGATGACCTCGCGGTTGCACACTCGGTCGATTCCGCGGCCTTTGAGGCGCTCGATAAAGGCACCGTCACTTCGGCGAGCATCATGGTCCCGTGCCCATGGCTGACGGAAGTCGCAGATTATGCGAAAGCCCACCCCGATGCCGATCTCGGCCTGCACCTTACCCTTACTAGTGAATGGAAGACCTATCGCTGGGGCAGCGTGGCGTCTTCCGATAAGGTCCCGAGCTTGCTCGATCCTGCCGGAACTTTCTGGAGCGATGTGCCACCAGTTGCTCAGCATGACAAGGCCGATCAGGTTGAACTAGAACTTCGCGCACAGGTCGAGCGTGCACTGGCCGTCGGCATTCATCCCACGCACCTCGATACGCACATGGGTTCGGTGCTTGCAACGCCGGAGATTTTTGCCGCGTACGTCAAAGTTGCGCACGATTACCATCTTCCATTTCTTGCGGTGAAATTTCCCGACGCCGAACGGCTGCTTGCCGATCTCTCCGATAAAGATGTCGTCCTGGATTCAGTTGTGATCGCCACTCCAACGGTGCACGCCGATCAGTGGAAAGAGTTTTATCTGAATGCGATCAAGACCCTGAAGCCTGGCTTTAACGAAATGATCGTGCACCTCGGTCATGACAATGCCGAACTGCAGGCGATTACCGTTGACCATCCCGATTACGGTTCAGCTTGGCGCCAGCGCGACTTCGATGAAGTCACCAGCGCGGAATTCAGCCAGGCCTTAAAAGACAACCACGTCGTACTCGTCAAGTGGAAGGACTTGGACAGGCTCGTGCGCTAACCCGACTCTCAGGCGAATCCTGCGTTTCACTTCATTACGAGATCTTGGTACTCGGGGTGCTTGGAAATGTATTCGCGGACAAACGGACAGACGACATCGACCTTGTAGCCCGTTTCGCGGGCCCAGTTCAGAGCGCGTTCCGCGAGAGCAGAAGCGAGTCCCATGCCGCGCAGTTCTTTCGGAACTTCAGTGTGGATCAACTCTAGAACTCCGCCGCCAAGGCTGTATTCGAGGTAAGCAACCTTTCCGTCGCGCTCGATTTCGATCCGTCCACTGATCACCTCCTGCAGCGGCACGGGCTTGGGATGAATCAGCTCACGCGCGAGACGCAGGAGTCGGCTGGGCATCGCTCCGCAGTCTACAGCAAGGGCTTCATCCCTTGCGCAGATTGATACGTGTAACTTTCACCCTCGCTGCGGTATCAGATACGAGAGGTGAGTAAATTGCAGACTTACACACGAACAATTCATTCTCTGAAGCGATGGGCGCCGATTCCGATACGCCTGATTGTGGGTTACGGCTTTATCGAACACGGGTATACCAAGCTCGCGCACGGCTCCGCGCATTTCGCCCAGATTCTTCACGCCATGAGCGTACCCGCTCCGGAATTAATGGCTTGGCTGACTATTCTTACGGAGCTGATCGGCGGAGCAGCCGTGCTGTTGGGCGCGTTTATACCGCTGGTTAGCATTCCCATGGCGGCGGTGTTGCTAGTCGCGATGTTCACGGTGCATCTGCCTTACGGTTTCGCCTCGATCAAGCTGCAGGCCTTCGTCAATATGCACGCGCAATTTGGCCCGCCAGGTTACGAGGTGAGTCTTCTGTATCTTGCCTGCCTCGCCACACTCGTCATGGGCGGCGCAGGACCGCTGAGTGTTGATGGAATGTTGTGGCGGCGGGAAGAACGGCAATAATTCTTTGACTATTATCTGCGCCCCTCAGGATGACAGGGACATGGACTGGAAGTCGCGGCTCTGGACTGCGTCATCCCGAAACTCGGCGTTTTCTCCAGCCGAGTGAGAGCCTGCCCTGAGCTACTGACGCCGGAGGCGGCAGGAGTCGAATGGGGATCTTGCGCGGATCACCTCGCTTGCGTACTGATAAAGACCAGTGAAGCTCCACGCCAGATCCCTCGTTCCGCTGGTGAAAGCGCGGGACGTCGGGATGACGCCCATTTAATTTTGTTCAAAGTCCACGCCCCGTCTCG
>DATIYR010000210.1:0-21905 GCA_035517535.1 Terriglobales bacterium | reverse complement strand
GATTCGAACTTCGTAGTGAAGATGCGGCCCGGTGCTGCGGCCGCTGTCACCGACGTACCCGATGACGTCGCCGCGATGCACGTGCTCTCCCGCAAACACAGCGAAGCTTTTCATGTGGCCATAGCGCGTTGTAATTCCGTGTCCGTGGTCGAGAATCACCGCGCGCCCGTATCCACCCATGAAATCCGCAAAGAGAACAACCGCATCTGCCGGGGCGATGATCGGCGACCCAATTGGCGCGCCAATATCGATGCCTGAGTGGAACGCGCCTTCACCGTTGAACGGATCGATACGCTCGCCAAATGCCGCCGTAATGGGACCTTCAACCGGCCATAAATTTGGCGCTGAGTTGGCGCGAATCCAATCGGCTGTGGTTACGTTGCGCGTCAAGCCAAGCGTCAGGCCGGCGGTGGTTGCGCCAGTGAGGGCGGTGGTCTTTAAAGTGGAAAGCCGATCAAGAGAAGAAGTGACTTCGTCGTCCTTGATCTCATCCGAGGAGGCCGCCGCCACCAGCACCGGGTCGGGTTTTAATCCGTAAAGCGAAGAAACTTCACTGGCCAGCGAACCCAGCGACGCCACCTGCATATCGCGTTCTTTAGCGACCTGCTCCAGGTGCGTGTAGCGGGTCTTCAAGTCGTCGGTTTGGGCACGCAGTTCGTTATACTGCGAGGTCTTCATCAGCATGCGCATATATGACTGCGCAATACCAGTAAGCCCAAAGAGCCCAACCGCAGCCCCAGCTACGAAAACATACAGGTAATGAACAGGAATCGGAATTTTGCGCAGCTGGCCGTCTTCCCCGCGGGCCACGAAAAGGATGTAGAAGCGTTTACGCAATATGTCTTGTTCCTCTATGGCCAGAAAAGCTCGTGCTCACTCATACGGTCTCTGGCGCCCGAATCGGGCCTTTCGCCTACCGTACAAGGGCGGAAGCGTGCTTTCCACTTCCAGCCAGATTACCGCCAAACTCGGCTTACCGCTTAACTCAAAGCGGATACAGCACTTAGCTCGACCACAGATTTGTCAGGAGGCTGCTTCGGGTACGGTAGCAAAGCAGGTTCCCCTATGTCAATGATGGCAAGCGATTTCTTCAGTTACAAACGGCAGGTAACCGCCCGCTGACCATCGGGCCAATTACCCTTCCGGGACGAGGTGACGAAGGTACTCAGCAGCCTGATTCCTATGAACTGGACGCGCCTTCGTTGGTATGTAATCTGCAGTACAGAGCGCAGTATAAACCCTAGATGAGTCCGGAGAAAACCAGGTTGTACCTGGCAGTTTTTGCCGCTGCACGTTTGATCGCTCCCGAGTTTGTGTCTAAGGTCCTTCCGCTTATGATGTTCTCGCCTTGCCTTTACCGGAACGACTTCTAATCTCGAAAATCGCGCGTGCAGCCGGGCTTGCGTCTGAGCGGTCTCGCAAGCAGAAATTGTCGCGAAAATTCAATGCGCGCCCGATCACGGGAATCGGCGATGATTGCGCAGTTTTGCGTGCGACCGCTGAAACTAACCTCCTGGTCACCACCGATTTCAGCCTGGAAGGAACGCACTTTCGTCGCGAGTGGCATCCGCCGGAATCTGTCGGCCACCGCTGCCTGGCGCGCGGGCTGAGCGATATTGGTGCGATGGGAGGAGAGCCGTTGACGGCGTTTCTATCCTTGGCGCTTCCGCCGAAGATTCCGCAGCAGTGGGTGGATCGATTTTTTCGCGGGCTTTTGAAATTGGCCCGGGAATTCGGAGTTAGCTTGGCGGGAGGTGATACAGCGCAGTCGGAGTCGGGAGTTCTTGCGGACATTATCGTCATTGGCGCAGTACCGAAAGGCAGGGCAGTTCTTCGCTCCGGTGCGAAACCCGGAGATCGAATTTATGTAACCGGCGCGCTGGGCGGTTCGGCGGCTACACTTAATCTTCTATTTTCGAAGCGGAAAAAACTCGATCCGAAGACATTTCCCCGCCATTTTTTTCCGATGCCGCGAATTCGCGTCGGCACCGTGCTTCGTAAAAACAAAATTCCGTCGGCGATGATCGATATCAGCGATGGGCTTTCGACCGACCTCAGCCACATTTGCGAAATGAGCGGAGTGGGTGCGGAGATTTGGCCGCAAGCAATTCCACTCGCGAAGATCGGCAAGCCAGCCGCACCGGTTGAATTAAAGTTTGCTCTGCACGGCGGCGACGATTATGAATTGCTCTTCACCGCTCCTCGGAACACACGAGTACCTCGGGAAATCAACGGAGTGACGCTCACTTGCATCGGTGAGATCGTGCACGGTGGGCGAATGTTACTGGTCGATGAATCCGGCTCACGAGCGATTCTCAAACCACAAGGCTGGGAGCACTTCCGGTAACGAACCTAGTAAGTGAAGTTCCTGATCAGTAAACCAAAAATACCTGAAAAGCAGCTTCAGGTGCGGCTTTCAAGCCAACTCGGGTGAACACCTTCCAATCCAAGTGAGCGCTCCGGCAAGACTGAATTCAATCGCACGGCATTGGAGAAAATATGCCTCGCTTGGAAAAGTTCATCGCTCTCATCGTACTTCTCGCGACAGCTCTTTTATTGACCAATTGCGGCGGCGTATCCAGAGGTCCGTCTGCTAGTTCGCCGTCAGGATCGGGTTCTGGTTCCGGCTCGGGATCGGGCGGAGGATCCGGATCAGGGGGTTCGGGTGGATCAGGCGGTTCCGGCGGATCGGGAGGTCAATCAATTCCCGGCTACGGTGCTGGAACGGGTGCCGCGGGCCAGACCAGCGCGCCCATGTTTCTCTACGTCAATCCGCTTCCCGGCGGCGGGCCTGATGCCGCAAGCATTCAGAGCAATGGAACGCTGACTCTTCAGAAGTCAGGTTCAGCAAACAACCTCAATCCCCGAACTATGGCCATTGATCCTTCCGGCTCGTTCATCTTCCAAACCGCGCAGGGTTACAACAACGGAACTCAGGCCGGACTCTTTGCTTTCACCATCAACCGCTCTAACGGCTCTTTGAGCGGGGGAACTGCGACGTACTTGAACAATGAGACAGTCTATGCCGACGTGGTGGACAACACTGGCAAGTTTCTCTACGTGATGGCATCGAATGGCGTCTACGCTTTCAGTATTCAATCTGGTACGGGTGCCCTTACGCAGATCGCCGGCTCGCCGTTTGCTGCGGCGGGACCGAACTCACCCGGATTCTCAACACCGGCGACGCTCATGGCGATTGATCAGACGAATCAGTTCCTGTACGTCTCGACTAGTTCCGGACTTTTCGCATACACGATCAATCAGACCAGCGGCCAGCTCACTGCGATTCCCGGCTCACCATTTGCCGCATCGCAGGTGCCCGATTCCTGGACAATCGTAATCACACCGACAAATTCCTATCTCTACCAGCTGCAATCGCAGAATTCTGGAAACATATATGGTTACAGCATCAACCAGTCCACGGGTGTGCTGACGGCACTCTCAGCTTCTCCATTTAGCGCAGGCGGCTGCGGGAGCACGGTTCCGTCGGGAACAATTGGAATTCCCGGCCCCGACAACATGACGATCGCCAGCGCGGGCAAATTTATGTATGACAACTGCGGGGTGTATTCGATTGACGAGAGCACCGGAAATGTCACGCAGGTTTCTGCGCAGGGGCCAGGGGATTGGCCGGTGATCAGCCCGACAGGCAATTACCTGTGGGCGATCACGTCTAACCAGACGGCTTGTTTCAGTTGCACGGTTGGCGTGCAGGCCTACTCGGTCGATGCAAATACTGGTGCTTTCACCGCCGTGCCAAATGGCTTCCTTCTAATAACAGATTCGGAAGTTGGAAGCATAGATAGCCTGGCAATCACGAAATAGAGTTGTGACTTTCGTTACCGCCGCAGTCTAGCAACACATGAAATGCGGGACTACAGTAAGTGCATGTCGTCCCGCATTTTCTTTTTTCTCCTTCTTGCTTCCTGCGCGGCCGCGCAAACCGCCGCGCAAAAGCCCTTTACGCTCAACGATGACTTCGTTCACCAGCAGTTCGGGGACACTTGCTCGATTGAATCCGCATGGCCGCCCATGGTCGCCGACCTCAATAACGACGGCGTCGCCGACATCGTGATAGTCGCGCGTTGTAAAAATCCGTTGCTCGACGAGGGCGATAAGAATTTCAAAGTGATCGATCCCATGGATTCGTTCTACGGTTACGGCAATCCGAAAATAACCACCGGCTTTGCTCCGGATGATCCGAAGCTGCGCGGCATCGATCTGCTTGTGATCCACGGCGCCGGGCCGGATGCATGGCATTCGACGACACCGCTCGAGAAATTTGTCATCATCAATATTCCGGTAAAAACATTGGCGGTAAAACCAATGAAGCTGCGCCGGAAGAAGATCGTGAATGCGATTTACGTGGAAGAAGCCGGCGGTGATGAGATGACATCGGCGGTTTTCTGGGACGGCCACAAATACCGCTACACGCCGCTTGGCTCCGCCATGGAGTAAAGAAATGTTGAGCAAGCGTAGTAGAGAGGTGCTTTAGCGCCGCGTAAGTCGGTTGCTCCCAACCACGGTGCGGCTGGAATCGGCACCCTTTCAAAACGAATCACATTCTTCACAGGTTCTCACAGGGATAAGTCTGTATCGCTGTTATCCTACCCAGCGATGAAGCAAAAAATTCAGGTCGCTCTTCTTCTCGCCATGGTGGTCGCGGGAATTCGTCTCGGCTGGATTTTCTATGAACGTCATCAGGCGGGAGTCGTTCCCGCGAAAAAAGAAGCGGCGCCGCTCGATCCCGATTACTACGTCACCCCGAAGAAACTTTATCCTTATGACCTGAAATCAGCGAAACAGCTCACCAAGCAGCCGGTCTGGGTCAAGGTGGGATACGCGTATCCCTACTTCACTTACGACTCCGCCACGCACCACGCCAATCTCGCTCACGAAGCCGGGAAGCTCGGGCCTTTGCAGAAACTCGAGATCAAGGACGTGGTGACCGGCGCCTCGCCCAAAGATCCGGCTGAAAAGCAGGTGTTGGCTGTTTTTTCTGAAGAGGGAAGATCCTACGCGACGCCGGTCGGAACTGAGACCGATGGCGATTTCAAGTTCATAGGCAATGACATGTTTTTCATTCAGGACCCTCACGAGCTGTATAAGCATTGGCCCGCAGATGTCTGGCAGGCAATTGATCAGCACCAGGTGAAGCCGGGGATGAACGAATTGCAGACCGATTTCGCGATAGGAATCGGACTGCTCGAGTCCGGCAGCGATTCGATCGACCGCACGCTTGACTATCCGAATGGCGGAAAGCCGCTCACCATCACCTTTCATGATGGCAAGGCGGAGGAGATCAAGCCAGGGCCGACTACGTAATGGCAAGAAAGTGGAGGTGGGCGGACGCGCGACCCGCCCGTCGGGCTTGATCGTTTGCACGGGTGAAGACGCCCGTGCCCCAACAACCTGTAATTGTCAGTCCGCCTTCAAAACCGGTGAGCTTGCGTCGGCTTCCTTCTGCTCATCGGCGCGGATCTTGCCTTCCTGGTCCGCAAAGAACGAGCGGTGTGTCGCGTCCTCTTGCTTGGGAATCATGACGATTTCGAAAGTGTCTTTTTCTTTATGCAGCGTGAATTTCACCGTGTAATCACCCTGGTCGGTTGCTGCCATGCGGCGAGTGAATGATCCGGTGTGAACCAAATCCAACAGCGAGGTCGCGTAATGATTGTTCTTCCGCTTATAAACTCTCTGAGCCCGCAGAAAAGTGCGCATGTAGCCGAGCGCGGCAGCTTCTGAATCCGAGCGCGCCGGATCGCCTTTGAACTTGGGTTGATAGGTGGTCTGCGTCTGTGCCGACGCAAGCAGCGCCGCTAACAACACGAAAGCCGCAACGGGAAAAACTCTTCGCATTTTCATTCGCTTGAGGTATCTGCCTCTCTCATTTGGATGCAAACCTATGTTACTCCCGTAATTCTCCCGGCGTTACGGAACCTTGCATCGCCCACAGATACAGATATGCTAACCACAGCCCTACGTCTAAGGACACGCATAGCTATGAAAGCTGGAACCGCCATGAAAGCAACACCCAACAAAGGCGCGATCCGTATTGCCGTAGTGGAGAGCGATCCGTTGCGCTTTGTTGGCTTTCGCGCTTTGTTTGACTCCGAGCCCGATTTCGAATTGGTCTCGGCTAGCCTGGCGGAACTTGCCAACATGCCGGAGATTGATCTGGTGCTGCTCGGAAATCGCAACGGTCAAAACCTTTTTGACGTGATGGCGAGCCTCAAAGCTTCCCGCCCCGACGTGAAGATCATCGTGACCGGCGCCGGCATGGACGAAGAAAGCATTCTGAAGGCGATCGCCTCGGGTTCGAAGGGCTACGTAGATGAGGCCGCATCGGCCACCGAATTTGTTCAGGCTTTGCGTGTTGTGCATCAAGGATCGGTTTGGGCGCCGCGCCGCGTTTTGTCGATGTTCATCGAGCGCGTAAGCAACTCCCCAGGACGCATCTTTCCCGCCGGACGCGTGACTTTTACTGACCGTGAAAAAGAAGTTCTGGAAATGCTGGTTGCGGGCCGCTCGAACAAAGAGATCGGATCAGCGCTGGGTATCGAAGAGCGTACGGTGAAGGCGCACGTTGCCAAGCTGATGCGCAAAGTCGGCGTGCAGAACCGGATCGCGCTCTCAGTCCACGCGATCACGCATTCGCTGGTAACGGCGAAGTAAATTCAACTCGCTGGTTTGTTCTCGTATTTACGTTTCCTTCAAACTTGTCATCCCGAAACCGTTCGCGGCGGCGGACGGTAAAGGGACCTGACGTCAGCATCTCTCTACGATGCTGTAATCAGGACGAATCCACGCGCTCGGCACAACCGTTTTTCCAGATTAAATTAATCCTGTTCACGCCACTGCTGATCCACTCGCATCGTACGGTCCCTCTCGAACGCGCAAGCGCATCCATTCGGGATGACATCGTGTAGGGATTGGTGGCGAACTCTCTGGCGAATGGAACATCAGCAACTCAGTTTCTGGGGAACGACTTGAACTCCACTTTTTGCGATTCCTGCGTGGTCTTTTTGTTCACATCAGCTGTCGAGCGCCTCAGCGTGCCGCGAATAGCATAATAGCCTTCGTCATCCGGAGATTTCGCGGGGCCTCGACCAACTGTGCCCTCGAATGAAAACCGAATTCCGTGTACCTGCTTGGTGCTGAAGCTCAGGTGGTCTCCATCCAATTTGCCGGAATCGATGAACTGATCGAGGAATGTATCCTTGTCGCTCTCAGTGTCGCCATAGCGGGAGATAAATCCGCTGACGTTTCCTTGATCTTCGACGGTGATCTGCAAAAATTCCCCATCGCGCAGGAACGTGTACATTCCCGAGAAGTCGTCCATGGCGGACGTGTTTTGCTGGGCGGCTAAGAAAACTGACAACAGAAGTAAGAACGAGACGGTAAAAAATCGCATGTGGAACCAGAGTACACCATTGGCGCCGTCGTGAAACTTCGTGTGATTGGTGGCTCGGCAGCTTCAGCAAACCCAACCTCGTTCTACTTGCAATCCCAGAGATCGTAGTTAACCTTCCGTGCCGTTTTTTCCTTATTTCTTGACAAAACGTTTGTAGCTGCATAAAGTTCGATCAAGGTTTTCTTTGTAGTTACTCTCACAGGTGCATAAATGATGAAGAATGTGTACGAAGTTCTCCGGCAGAAGGAATTGGAACTCGCCCGTCTGGAAAAAGAAGTAGAGGCGCTGCGCGTGGCTGCTCCGCTGCTCTCCGATGACAAGGATGTCGCTGCCGATCCCGCTCCGAAACCGACGCTCACAACTGCTGCGCCCGCCCCGCAGCAGCCAATAAGGATTCCACAGCCCGCCGTCGCTCAGGCCGCTCCCGTAGCCCGCGCTGCTGGATGGGAAGACAGCGCCAAGCGTTGGCCGTAAACTCACGCCACAACCCCCAACCAATTCTGCCCTGGTTAATGCCAGGGCAAATTTGTTTGCAGATATTTTGGTCGCGTAATCCCGTACCAAGGTCACTTCCGAATCAAGCACACCAGCTTTCGCATCCTTTATCCTAGTAACAGCTTTCTATGCCTACCCGACAACCCAAATCCGGCAATGGAACCGGAACTGCCCTCATTGAAGCCCCGAATGGTGAACGCGAGCGGGTATTCAGTCTTTTTCGCCAGTGGGGATATCTCGAAGCCGATCTTGACCCGCTTGGATTTTTGCAGCCTGCGCCGCACCCGGAATTGCCCCTCGATGGCGAGCATGTGGAAGAAGCCCGCAAATTTTATTCCAGCACGGTCGGGGTTGAATTCATGCACATTGCTGACCCGGAGCGCCGGCGGTGGATTCAGGAGCGCATTGAAGGGCCACCGTCATCCGTCGATCAGGGCCACATTCTCGATCTGCTGATTCGCGCCGATCTTTTCGAGTTGGTGCTGCAGCAGCGGTATCTCGGGACGAAGCGCTTTTCGCTAGAAGGCGTCACAGCATTTATTCCACTGGTTGATGAAATCATCGAAAGCGCGGGGCAGTACGGCGCGGTTGAGCTGGTCATGGGCATGAGCCACCGCGGGCGGCTGAACGTGATCGTGCACGTGGCGAAACGCGCACCGGAAGAGGTGTTTGCGGGATTTGAAGACGTCGACCCGCGCAGCGTTCTTGGCAGCGGCGATGTGAAGTACCACATGGGCGCGACCGGCGAATATGTAACGCGTAGTGGTGCGAAGATTCACATCCATCTGGTTTCAAACCCAAGCCATTTGGAAGCAGTTGACCCGGTCACGGTGGGCCGCACGCGCGCTAAACAGGATCGCGCAGGGCAGGGCGGGAAAGAGCAATTCCTGCCATTGCTGGTGCATGGCGACGGTGCTTTCGCGGGGCAAGGTGTCTTCGCGGAAACACTGAATCTGGCCGATCTTCCTAGCTACGGCGTCGGCGGCACGGTACACGTGATCGTGAACAATCTGATTGGATTCACGACATCTCCAAAGGAATTGCATTCGTCGCGTTTTTCGGCACAGCTTGCACGACGACAGAACGTTCCAATTTTTCACGTTAACGCGGAAGACGTGGATGCGGTGATACGCGTTGGGCGCATCGCGCTTGACTATCGCTATAAGTTTGGCAGCGATGTCGTTATCGATCTCATCGGCTACCGCCGCCACGGCCACAGCGAAGTAGATGACCCCACGATCACGCAGCCCTTGCTTTATAAGGCGATAAAGGACCACCCCCCGTTGTGGGAGATTTACGGCGAAGATGCTGGCATTGAGGACGCGCAGTCGCGGGCAGAAGCGATCAAAGCCGAGCTTGAGGCGGCGCAAAAGCGCGCCGCTCACATTCGCAAAAAACCCACGCTTCGCCAGTTGCCAAGTTACTGGAGCAACTATGTTGGACGGCGCTTTAAGCCACAGTACGAAGTCGAGACTGCAGTTTCAGCAGATGAAATAAAGCATCTGACCGAGCGGCTGACCACATACCCCGCGGGATTTCACATTCATCCTAAGCTCGCCAGGCTGCTGGAGCAGCGCGCAGAAATGGGTCACGGAAAACGCGCAGTCGATTACGGCATGGCAGAAGCGCTAGCCTTTGCGAGCCTGGTCAGTAGCGGAACGCCCGTCCGGCTGAGCGGACAAGATAGTCGTCGCGGAACATTTAATCAACGCCATTCGGTTCTGGTCGATATCGAAAACGAGCAGGAGTATGTGCCGCTGCAGCATATTTCGGAGACGCAAGCCCGGTGCGATATCTATAACTCGACTCTTTCGGAAGCGGGCGTGCTCGGCTTCGAATACGGTTACAGCCGGGACTATCCCGAGGCTCTGGTTCTATGGGAAGCACAGTTCGGAGATTTCGCCAATGTTGCGCAGGCGATCATTGACCAATTCATCGTCGCCGGGGAATTCAAGTGGGATTTGCTTTCTGGCCTCGTTCTTCTTTTACCTCACGGATACGAAGGACAGGGGCCGGAGCATTCGAGCGCTCGAATTGAGCGCTTCTTACAACTGGCAGCGGCGGACAATTTCCAGATCGCGCAGCCATCAACCGCGGCCCAGTATTTTCATTTGCTCAGGCGCCAAGCTCTACGGCACTGGCGAAAGCCTCTGGTCGTGTTCACGCCTAAGAGCATGTTGCGGCATCCTGACGCGTCTTCCTCCATCGAAGACTTTTCAACTGGCAACTTTCTCAAAGTTCGGCCCGATATCGAAGCAGTTGATGCGCTCCGAATCCTGCTATGCACAGGAAAAATCGGTCACGAACTCCGAATGGAGCGGAAAAAGAAAAAAGATTTCGGCATCGCGATCACCTTCGTCGAGCAGCTGTATCCGTTCCCGGAAGCCGAAATTACCGCCGAGTTGCAGCGGCACGCGAATGCGCGCGACATTGTGTGGGTACAGGAGGAGCCGGCCAATATGGGAGCGCTTAACTACATGCTGCCGCGCCTGCGGCATCTGGCGGGCGACCGGCCGGTGCTTTCGGTGAAACGCTCTGCCAGCCCTAGTCCGGCCACAGGATCTGCGAAGGCGCACGATGTTGAACAGAAGGCGCTGCTCTCATTGGCTCTGACCACCAACGGTCACTAGCGCGTTTTGGTTTTTCGAATGGCTGCTCGAGGGAGCTTCAACGCTGAAAGAGAATGGCATCACATCCGTCAGGCCGTTTCCATTATCACTGCGCAGCTAATTCAAAAAATACGTCCTGTATAGCGTGTCCCTCTGCACCGGCTTAAACCCCGCGTCGCGGATGATGCGGCAAAGTTCTTCTTCGGTGGTGCAGTTGGTTACGCCTGCTGCGCGCACGACATTTTCTTCGAGCATTACTGAGCCAACGTCGTTGCCGCCGAAGCGCAGGCCCATCTGGCAGACTTTGAGTCCTTGCGTGACCCAGCTCGATTGCACGTTCCGGAAGTTTGATAGGAACAGACGCGAGATGGCGAGATTTTTCAGATACTCGACGGCGGTGGCTTCGTCCCACTTGCGGCCACCAAGCGCGGTGTTTTGCGGCTGGAATGTCCACGGGATAAATGCGGTGAACCCGCCGGTTTCTTCCTGCAAGTTATAGATCGCCTGCAGGTGATTGATGCGGTGCTCGTATTGTTCGCCGACGCCGAACATCATGGTAGCCGTCGTCCGCATGCCGAGCTGGTGCGCGGTGCGGTGCACGTTGAGCCAGTCTTCGGTCAGGCACTTGAGGCGCGCGATGCGATGGCGAACCTCGTCGTCCAAAATTTCTGCGCCGCCGCCGGGGATGGAATCGAGTCCGGCATCGCGCAGGCGTGAGATGGTGTCACGAATGGTGAGGCCGCTGTATTCGGCGATGGCAATAATCTCTGACGCAGAATAACAGTGCAGATGAACTTTGAATCGCTGTTTGATTCCGCGCAGCATCTTTTCGTGCCAATCGATTTTTAGATCGGGATGCAAGCCGCCCTGCATGAGCACGCCAGTCCCGCCGAGTTCAACCGTCTCGCGAATTTTGTCGTAAATCGTCTCGAAGTCGAGTATGTATCCCTCTTTTGCCTTCGGCCCTTTCAGCGGACGATAAAATGCGCAGAACGTGCAATACTCGGTGCAAAAGTTGGTGTAATTGATGTTGCGGTCGATGATGTAGGTGACCACGCCCTCGGGATGCAGCTTGCGGCGGAGCGCATCGGCTTCCATGCCGATGCCGATGAGGTCGTCGGAGCGGTAGAGATCTAGAGCTTGGGCGTGAGCCAGCGACATGGTTGATTCCATCATTGTAATTCATGTCATTCCCGATGATCGGCCAGTCGTCCGTTGTAGCGCACGCAAGAAAGCAAATTGCTTATGGTTCAAGTGGGCCGAATCAGAGTTGTGCGTCCCTTACGCCGCGCGGTTGGGAGAGACGGCGGCGCGGTCTGCATTTTTTCGCCGCGAGCGACGGTACTCGAACAAGGCGGCAATCCCCCCAATGACCGCCAAGGTGACCAAAATGATGACCGCTGCCTTGTAGTAACGGTTAAAAAATGCGGTGATGGGGCGAGCATACAGTGAGCCTATTCCGGCGATCAGGAAATATCGTATGCTGCGGCCCAGGGTGAGCGCGCCGAGGAATTTTTTCCGCGGATACTGCAGGCCGCCGGCCGCGAGCAGGACCGGAACCAACGGAAACGGCGGCGGCAGCAAGGCCGTTATCGCCACGGTGCGGAATCCCCATTTATCGAAGCGCTTAAAAAGCTTGCCCGCCTTTCGCTTGTTAAACCGCCGCTCAATCGCTTCCCTGCCGCCCTTGCGGCCCAGCAAATAAGTGATATAGCCACCGAGAACTGCGCCCACTGTGGCCATGACCGCGTAGTAGGGCCAGATTTGGCGATGATGCGCGGCCAGCCACATAGTAAGCACGTCCATGCTGCCGGTTAGTGGCACAACGGAGTTGTCAGCGATGCCGATCAGGATTAGCCCCGGCCCGCCGAGGTGGAGGAGCCATCGCCAGGTGGATGACATCACCACTGCGGCAAGCCTCTGCATATGATCGTCTTAGAAGCAGTTTCGCCCGGCAGAGTGGTACAAAAATTGTAGTTTAGGTGAGCGCGGGGCTCGGGCTCGCGAAATGCAGTTCTGGGGCTTGTGGCAGGGCGCCGCACTGGTGGGCGTACTCATAGAAGAGTCTCAGGCCTTCGAGACAGGGTTCGTCCAGGTAATAAGAAATGTTCGAGGTCAGATATTCATGCAAATCCGCCCTAGATCGATCCAGTTTGGGAATCCACAATTCGACGATCTGCTGCAGATTCGCGGGTTCAAGACCATGATCGCGTGACTGCTGGAAAATTGTTGCAAGATCGAATGCTGACGTTTCGAGCGCCTCAGTACGCACCCCCCAAAACGCGAACACGAACGGCTTGTTGGTGAACCGGATCCATTCCTCAGCGAGGTCCCAGGTGTAATAGCGCGAACGGTCGACTTTCAGGGCGGGATCGCCGATGAGCAGGCCCGCATCGCTCTGGGACAGCATGGCTTCAAGATTCGGGGCCAACGAAGTGTATTCTCTCGGGCCGCCCCAGTACTTTTCAAACAATATGCGAGTGAGCGCGGCGGAGGTGAGGGAAGAGCTGTCCAGGGCGACGGACCGAATCTGATCCAGCGGCTTTGAGCTGACCAGCAGAATGGAACGGACTGCCTGCTTGGAGGCGATGGCAACTCCTGGCAAGACCGACAGCGCTGGGATGGTGGCGTAGGCAGCGGCAGGAATAATGCCGATATCCGCGGTTCCGTTTTCCAATTCGCACGCGCAGTTTGATGGAACGGTGTACGAAAGCTTGAAGCTTGGATCGGCGAGGCCGTGCTCGAAATCCCACATGAGCGGGACGGTATTTAAGTACGAGATGGCAGAGATGCGCATGAGAACAAAGCTTTTGGCTTCTAGCTCTTAGCTTCTAGCCAATCCAAACTGAAGCAGGTCTATTCGCTCAATCGCTTTAGCAATTGTGAACCAAGAGAAACGCAACATCCGCGTTTCAAGCTGAAGCCAGGAGCTAAAAGCCAGGAGCCTGAAAGAAATTTTATCAAACCTGTGACGTCTGAACTTGACGCCGCTTCGCTGACCTGCATAGAGTCGGCGAGATTCTCAAGGAGGACTCTTGTCCAACGCGGCGGCTTCTGCTTCGCAGATTACGAGTTCCGGCTCCAATTCACATCAAGTGTTGTGGTTGGCACTCACGCTTACTCCCGGGCTTGGCCCGACTCGAGCTAAGCGGCTGGTCGAGTTTTTCGATAATGTCGGCAAAATTTTTCAGGCGAGTTTGACGGAACTCGAAGGCGCCGGGTTACCCGCAGCCGCAGCGCAATCGATCGCGACTGGCGGGTCGATTGAGCTTGCGCAAGATGAATTGGCTAAGGCCAGCGCGGCCGGAATTAAGTGCATAACGCTCGACGATCCTGGGTACCCAGGTCGTCTGCGGCAAATATACGATCCGCCGCTCGTTCTATACATACGCGGGCCCGTCGAAGCTTTAGCGCGTCCGGGAATCGCGGTGATCGGCACTCGTCATCCCACTCCGTACGGAATCGGCATGGCGGAACGGTTGGCATGTGATCTCGCGACGCGAGGAGTCGTAATTCTCAGCGGTTTGGCGAGAGGCGTAGATACGGCGGCGCATCGGGGCGCAGTTTCGGCAAAAAGCAAGACTGTCGCGGTATTTGGAACTGGAGTTGATGTTGTTTATCCCAAAGAGAACTCGCGACTGGCCGATCAGATTCTGAGTCTGGGCGGAGCGCTGATCTCGGAGTTTCCACTGGGCACATTTGCCGCGCCGCAGAATTTTCCCATCCGCAACCGAATCATCAGCGGGATGTCATTTGGCGTTCTCGTAGTCGAGGCCGCAGAATATAGCGGTACGAGAATCACCGCGCGTTGTGCCCTCGAGCAAAACCGCGAAGTTTTTGCCGTACCGGGGAACGTCACTAACAAGAACTCCTGGGGACCGAATACGCTGATTAAGCAAGGCGCCAAGCTGGTTGCGACCTGGGAGGACGTTTGGGAGGAACTCCCAGCGGATGTGCGACTTACACTCACTCCTCAAACTGGAGATGAATCGCAGGAAGGCCACACTGCATCACTATTCGAGGAACCTTCGCTCTCTCCGCACGAAAAGAAGATCTATCGGGTGGTTAAGGCCGATGAGGCCATGCACCTGGACGAGATCATCGAGAAGCTGGAACCGGAACTGTCCTCATCGGAAATTTTTGCCGCTCTCTTCGAACTGGAACTGGCCGGGAAAATCAAGCAGTTACCCGGCAAGAACTTTGTGAAGAGCTTCTGAACGGCAGTACTTTCAGCTCGGGCGTCCAAGTTGCGAACTTGTGGGTCCCGACTGGTTCGTGCTAGTTTCGGGACAACGTAATCCAACAATTGAGGATATTTTGGCAAAGGGTTTAGTCATCGTCGAATCGCCGGCCAAGGCGAAAACAATTCAGAAGTATTTGGGCAAGGGCTATGCGGTCGAGGCGTCGCTCGGGCACGTCAAAGATCTGCCCAAGAGCACGCTCGGTGTCGATATTGATAATGACTTCGAGACCGAGTACATCGTCATCCCCGGCAAAGAGAAAGTTGTCGCCAAACTAAAGAAGATGGCGAGCGGCGTGGACACCATTTATCTCGCGCCTGACCCGGACCGTGAAGGCGAAGCGATTGCCGCACATCTGGCGGAAGAACTGGGCGACGGCGCGAAAAAGAAAAAGAAGAAGAAAGACGAGAACGGCAACGAGCGCATCCGGCGTGTGACGTTCAATGAGATTACGCAGCGCGCGGTGCGAGAGGCCTTCGAACGTCCTCGCGATATAGATCGGAACTTGGTTGATGCGCAGCAGGCGCGCCGCGTGCTCGACCGCCTCGTCGGATATCAGGTTTCTCCGCTACTTTGGGACAAAGTTCGCCGCGGTCTTTCCGCCGGGCGTGTTCAGACAGTAGCTCTTCGCTTGATCGTCGAGCGCGAACGCGAAATCAAAGCGTTCGAGAAAAAGGAATACTGGACGATCGACGCCCATCTCTCCGGACCGAAGCCTCCGGCCTTCGATGCGCGCTTTCTCGGCAAGGGCGAAGAGAAGATCGAGATTCCCAATGAAGAGGAATCGAAGAAGATCACCGCCGCGCTCGAGAAGGCGGATTGGATCGTCCGCTCCGTCGAAAGGAAAGAGCGCCGCCGCAATGCGACTCCGCCCTTCACAACCAGCAAATTGCAACAGGATTCATCGCGAAAACTGCGCTTCAGCGTGAAGCGAACCATGATGATCGCCCAGCGCCTATACGAAGGCGTGGAATTGGGCGATGAGGGTCTTGTCGGTCTGATCACCTACATGCGTACCGACTCGACGCGTGTCGCACCCGAAGCGCTGACCGAAGTTCGCGAGTACATCACTTCAAATTACGGAAAAGAATATCTTCCCGAGTCGCCCAACACTTATAAAGAGAAAAAAGAGGCGCAGGCTGCGCACGAGGCGATTCGTCCGACCTCGGCCATGCGCCATCCTGAGCAGCTTAAGCAGTATTTAAAAGAAGATGAGTTCAAGGTTTACAAGTTGATCTGGCAGCGGTTCGTGGCCTCGCAGATTAACCCTGCAGTTTTCGACCAAACCACAGTTGATATCGACGCCAAGTCGGGATCAGACGCTTTCTGGTTCCGTGTGACTGGATCTGTTCTGAAATTCGACGGCTTCCTCAAAGTTTACGAAGAATCGAAGGAAGGCAAAGACGAGGAAGACGAGGAGTTGAAGCACAAACTGCCGGCGCTCGAAGCGGGGCAGAAGCTGAGCTTGCGTTCGATCAACCCCGAGCAGCACTTCACCGAGCCGCCGCCGCGTTACAACGAAGCATCGCTGGTGAAAGAGCTGGAAGAGCGCGGAATTGGGCGACCGTCAACGTATTCGGCGATTCTGAGCACGATTCAGGAGCGCCAGTACGTACAGAAACTTGGCGGAAAATTTGTCCCGACGGAAATCGGGCTGGTCGTTACCGATCTGCTGGTTGAAAATTTCCGCGACATCTTCGACGTGCAATACACGGCTCGTCTCGAAGAAGAACTCGACGAGATCGAAGAAGGCAAGGAAGGCTGGACAGACGCGCTCGCCGAGTTCTACAAGAAGTTCGAGAAAGACCTTCGCTATGCGCAGAAGCACATGGAAAACATCAAGCGCATGGAAAAGCCCACGGATGAGAAGTGCGAGCGCTGCGGTTCGCCGCTGGTCATCAAGTGGGGTAAGCACGGGTCGTTTTATGCGTGCAGTTCGTATGACAAAGAAGATCCAAACAGCTGCACGTTCACAAAAGAAAATCCGATTAACCTGCCCGATCTCGATTCTGCCGACATGCAGGAGACCGGCGCGGCTGAGGAGTACTGCGAAAACTGTGGCCGTGTGATGGTGCTGAAGCGCGGGCGATTCGGGCAATTCATGGCGTGCACTGGATATCCGGATTGCAAGACCACACGGCGCCTCGATCAAGGCAAGAAAGTTCCCGACATTCCGCTTGAAGAGCTTTGCCCGAAGTGCGGGCGCAATCTGATGATCCGTCACGGCCGCTATGGTGAGTTCACCGCGTGCAGCGGATATCCCGATTGCAAGTACGTGAAGCAGAACTTCATCGGCGTAAAGTGCCCGCTCTGCGAAGATGGCGAGTTGGTGGAGAAGCGCGCGCGCAAGGGCAACACGTTCTACGGGTGCAGCAACTATCCGAAGTGCAAATTCACTTCGGCGAACAAGCCCATTGCCGAGAAGTGCCCGAAGTGCGGAAACCCGCATCTGGTCGAGAAATACCTGAAGTCCGGGCCAGTGATTGCGTGTCCGAATAAAGAGTGCGACTACGAGCGGCCGAATGAGAATGCGGCGCCACCGGCGGGGGCGAGCGCCAGTAGCGATGCGCATCCCTCGAGCTAAAGCTTCAGAAGTCGGCTGGTTCCCTTCGTGCAACTTCGTGTCCTTCGCGGTTGATAGCTTCTCAAACACAAAGGACACCAAGGTGCACGAAGGAAAGCAAGCCTAAGCAGGAGGAACATATGCCGAAGAACGCGACAGCTGAAGACGCCAGAATCATCATGCGCCTGTACGACCTGCGGCGCGAGGGCGAAATGCGCAAAGCCCGCGCCTGGTTTGCGGGTTGGTGGCCCCGCGATGCACACGATGTTGTGCGGGTAATTCAGGGGGCCGATCCGCAGGAAAACGCCTGGTTTCGGCAGGTGAGCGGTTACTGGGACATGGCAGCGTCGTTCGTTCTACGCGGTGCGCTCAGTGAAGAATTATTCGTGGATAGCAGCGGCGAGATGTGGTTCATCCTCTCCAAAGTGCACCCATTCCTCAAAGAAGTACGGGAAAAAACAAATAATCCGCTTTTGTTTCAGCGAATGGAGAAAGTTGCGTCGCGCACCAAGGAAGGGCGCGAGCGTCTGCAGATGATGCTCAAGCGTGCGGAAGCGAGGCGGGCAGTGGCGGCGAAGGCGTAACTCTGAACGGGCGAAGGCGCCTCGTTCTGCACAAAGCCTTCTGAGTGGTCGTTCGAGCGAGCCCGTCTCCCACGTACATTTAAGAAATGTATTCGCGAATGTAGGGATCCTGGGTTTCGCGAAGCTCTTTCAAATCTCCATCGAAAATAATGTGGCCGTCGCGCAGGATCAAAAATCCCATTGACACTTCTGCGCGGGATCCTGGAGGAAGCGGTTTCATTTTGTTCTCTGCACGATCGAAGTAGTGGGTACCCATGGTGAACGCATCCTGCAGACGATGTGTGACGAGCAAAGAACTGGTTTTGTAGACGTCGCGTTGTTTGACGATCAGTTCGATGATGGTGTTCGAAGTCACGGGATCGAGCCCGCCGGTGGGCGAATCATAAAGAAGAACTTCAGGTTGCGTGATGATGGTGCGCGCAATCGACACCCGCCGCCGCATACCGCCGGAGAGTTCGCCCGGATACATGTCCACGGTGCGCTCGAGTTCCACAAACCTGAGAGCTTCGCGCACACGCTCTTCAATTTCCTGCTCCGGAACATTCCCCTCCTCGAGCAGCCTGTACGCAACATTTTCGCGAACCGTGAGGGAGTCGAACAGGGCGCTTTCCTGGAAAACAATTCCAACCTTGCGTCGTAATACGAAAAGCTGGTTCTCCGTCATCTGGGTAACGTCTTCACCCAGAACGGTGATTCGGCCGGAATCCGGTTTAATCAATCCCAGAGCTAATTTCAGGACGGTGCTCTTGCCCGACCCCGCCACTCCGAACAGCGCTTTGGTTTCGCCACACGCAAGACGAAAAGAGATACCGTCGAGCACAGCATTATCTTCAAATGCGAGTTCGACATTTTCGAAAACAATAGCCTCGCCGCTCGGATGGCATTCGGCGGGAGATTGCTTATCAATAGGAAGAGTAGGTGTCGACATGTAAAAGCGGAACCAACCAGATTCCCTGAGATTCTCGCATGCTTACGATCCGAGCGTGATCATCAGCAAACGCGTGATAAACACATCGACGCCGATGATGAGAATCATCGACGCCACCACCGCTCGCGTAGTTGCTAACCCCACGCCCTGCGTTCCGCCTTTTGTGGTCAAACCATAGTAGCAACCGATTGTGGCGATGATGAAGCCGAATACGACTGGCTTGGTCAGGCCGGTGAAAACATCAGAGAACTCAAGGGTTTGCCAGGTGCTGCTCCAGTACTGATGTGTATCGAGCCTCAGCAGCAAGCTGACAACGAACGCGCCTCCGATCAGGCCGAGGAAGTCTCCGAGAATCGTAAGAAAGAAAAGCATCACGATCGTCGAAGCCACGCGCGGCGTGACCAGCTTCTTCATAGGATCGGTGCCAAGGGCACGCATGGCGTCGATTTGCTCGGTCACTACCATGGATCCAAGCTCGCTCGCCATGCCGGATGCGTTTCGTCCGGCAACCACCAGGCCGGCGAGAACCGGCCCCAGTTCGCGCACAATTCCGACTGAAACCAACTGCCCGATGACGGTTATTGCGCCAAACCTTTCGAGTGACGATGCGCTGTTGAGGGCCAATGCGGCGCCTGTAAAGAAACACGCTGCCAGCACGATGGGAAGGGAACCGAAGCCAACAAGATCAGCTTGCTGCACCATGTCGGCAATGTAGAGTGGCCGATTGAATAAGTTGCCCAGCGAACGCGCCGCGAGCACGGTGTAATCTTCAACCGACTTGATCTTCTGTTTGGCGAAATCCGAAAGAGAGATCAATGCCATGCGCCTGAATGGAATATAACAGAGAGCAGCAGTCAGCTATCAGCCATCAGCTGTCAGTCGTAAGGTCAGGCGCTCGCCCTCAGCTGCATTGGATAAGGTTAGAGCTCGTTCGATCCAGATAAGCTGAAGGCTGAGAGCAGACTTACTCCCTCGTCCTCTTCTTGATCTCAATATTCAAACGCTTAATTTTCTGATTGAGGGTTGAAAGAGGAACGCGGAAGCGTTCGGCGGCTTCGGTTTGGTTCCAGCCGCATTTTTCGAGCATGTCGATGATGATGTGACGCTCGCAATCTTCCATGACGTCGAACAAAGAGGCGTCCGCGCGCCCTTCGATGAATGGAATGGTTGTGCCGCGTCCGGCGATATGGTCGGGGAGTAGTTCGGGACCGATGTCCGCGGTTGAAGAAAGCACGACGGCGCGCTCGATTACGTTTTCTAATTCGCGCACGTTCCCTGGCCACGAGTAACTCAACATGGGGCGTAGGGTCTCTGCGGTCAATCTGCGGGGCGAGCGCTGGTTTTCGTCAGAATATTTTCGCAGGAAGAATTCGGCCAGCAACGGAATGTCTTCCTTCCGCTGCCTGAGCGGCGGCAGATCGATCGTAATGACATTCAATCGGTAGAAAAGATCTTCGCGGAACCTGCCTTCGCGAACTAGTTGGCGCAGATCGACATTGGTCGCGGCAATGATACGGACGTCTACCTGTAATTCATGCACGCCGCCCAGGTGCATGAATTTCCTGTCTTGCAACACGCGCAGAATTTTCGCCTGCGTGTCCAGGTTCATTGTCCCAATCTCATCAAGGAACAGCGTTCCGCGATCAGCGATTTCAAACAGTCCCTTCTTCGATGAGATTGCGCTGGTGAATGCGCCTTTGACGTGCCCGAAGAGCGTCGATTCGAGCAGATCGGCTGGCATCGAGCCGGTGTTCACGGGAACAAACGGCCGGTCGCGGCGAGGAGAATTCAGGTGCAGCGCTTTTGCGATCAGCTCTTTTCCGGTCCCGCTTTCGCCTTGCAGAAGAACGGTCGAACGGCTGGGGGCAACTTGCGCGACGAGGTCGAAAATCTTCAGCATGACCTCGCTTTTGCCGACGATGTTCTCGAAGTTGTAACGCTGCTTCAGTGCGCGCTTGAGCTGGATATTTTCTTCTTCTGCGCGCCGGCGGGCGACAGCGGCGCGAACGTCGGCGAGGAGCTTTTCGTTATCCCACGGTTTCTGGAGGAAATTTGTTGCCCCCGATTGCATCGCGCGGACCGCATCTTCGACGGTGCCGTATGCCGTGATCATGATCACCGAACTTTGCGGATCAAGGGCGCGAATCTCGGGAAGCAAATCAATCCCGTTCCGATCGGGGAGGGCCAAATCAAGCAGAACTAAGTCGAAAGGTCGCTCACCTAATTTAGACAGGCCCTGCGTGCCATTGGCGGCCACATCGACGTCATACCCTTCGAATTCGAGCAGGGTTTGCAAAGACTCGCGTATCTCAGTCTCGTCGTCGATGATGAGAACACTGCCATGTGCAGGTGACTGGTTTTCGGCCAATCGTCCGGGAATGACGGCAGCTTCAGACATTGACCGCCTTCCTCAGCATTGGGAAATCGAGATAAAAGGTCGTGCCGTGCTCGGGGGAACTTTCCACGTGAATCTTGCCCGCGTGTTCCTGGATGATCCCGTAGGTAACCGAAAGGCCGAGTCCCGTGCCACGCTTGCCGCCATTCTGACCGGCGTTCTTGGTAGTGAAGAACGGGTCGTAAATGCGATGAATGCATTCCTGCGGAATTCCCGAACCGCTATCAGAAACTAGCACTCGCACGCCCTCACCATTCGAGGTTGAAACCCTGAGTGTCCCACCTTCGGGCATCGCGTCTTTGGCATTCAGAAATAGATTCAGGAAAACTTGCTGCAGCCGGCCGGCGTTGCCCTGAATTCGGGGAAGATGTTGGGCAAGTTCATCCTGGATACGAATACGGGCATTCTTCAGTTGATGCTCGAGCAGGCTCAGCGTTTCGAGGATGACGCGGTTGACATCGACTTCTGTGAATTCGGCCCCGCTGGTTCGCGAGAAATTCAGCAAATTGTTCACAATCTCAGAGGCGCGGAATGTCTGGCGGGTGATCTTTTCGAGCACTGCGCTCTTCTTCTCGTCTCCCTGCACTTGTTTTGAAAGCATCTGCGCATACGAGGAGATGACGGCTAGAGGCGTGTTCACTTCATGGGCAACGCCCGCGGCGAGAAGGCCAATCGAGGA
>DATIYR010000209.1:0-2643 GCA_035517535.1 Terriglobales bacterium | reverse complement strand
TCATACATCTGACCTTCTCGTTGCGCTCGGCGCGCGAACCATTCTTTCCGAGTTCCCAGAGTTGTGCGGGGTGGAGCAGGAGTTGATCAACCGCGCGGCTTCAAGCGAGGTTGCTGATCGATTCATTCATTTGATGCGCGCTTATTCGAACCGTGCACAGGCGGTTGGAGCGGGCTTCGACATGAATCCTTCGCCCGGCAACATGCGTGATGGACTGCTCACCGATGCTATGAAGTCCGCAGGCGCCGCCAAGAAGGGCGGAACTTCTCCGGTCACCGCCGTACTCGATTATCCGGAGTATTCGCGGACGCCTGGCCTGAACCTGCAATGCACTCCTGGCAATGACGTTGAATGTGTCACCGCGCAGGTCGGTGCGGGCGCGAGCGTAGTGCTGTTTACCACGGGACTCGGTACGCCGACGGGCAATCCGATCGCGCCCGTGATTAAGCTTTCAACCAACACGACCCTTGCAAATCGCATGCCCGACATTATCGACATCGACACTGGCCCGGTCATTTCAGGCGAAGCGACGATCGCGCAGATGGGCGAAAGAATCCTCGACCTGGTTGTGCGCGTGGCGAGCGGCGAAGTCCTGACCAAAGCCGAAGAGAAGAATCAGCAGGATTTCATTCCCTGGAAGCGAGGCGTCTCTCTCTGAGCGAGAACCCAGCAAACGAATTCCGCCTGGACGGCAAAACGGCTGTGGTTACTGGAGGCGGCAGCGGCATCGGACGTGCGATTGCGTTGAAGTTCGCCGCGAATGGTGCGACGGTCCGAATTCTTGAGCTCAACGAAAAACAGGCGGAAGCCGTCGCAACCGAAATCACAAAGGCAGGCGGATCGGCATCCGTGCATCGCTCGGATGTGACTGACCAGGCGTCGGTAATCTCAACATTTCAGGAGATGGCCGGGCTGGGGCCGATCGATGTTCTGGTGAACAATGCCGGAGTCTCGCACATCGGCAACGTCGAGAGCACAACCGAGGCAGAATTCGACCGCGTTTTTAAAGTGAATGTTAAAGGGTATTACAACTGTACCCATGCTGTGGTTCCGCTGATGAAGAGTCGTGGTGGAGTCATTCTCAATATCGCGTCGGTTGCGGGATCGCTGGGCATCGCCGACCGGTTTGCTTATTCCACCAGCAAAGGCGCGATCATCGCGATGACCTACTCGGTTGCGCGCGATTACATCGCCCACAACATTCGCTGCAACTGCATCTCGCCCGCGCGTGTGCACACGCCTTTTGTGGATGGATATTTGAAGAAGAATTATCCGGGGCGCGAGCAGGAGATGTACGAGAAGCTGGCAAAAACGCAGCCCATCGGGCGCATGGGAGAGCCTGACGAAATCGCTTCGCTCGCCCTGTTTCTTTGTTCCGATGCTGCCTCGTTTATAACAGGCACAGATTACCCGATTGACGGCGGTTTCATGAAACTGCACGGCTGAACTGTGGACCTTCAATTAAAAGACAAAGTTGTTCTGGTCACTGGCGGCGCCAAAGGGATTGGCGAAGCGATCGTGCGTACGGTTACAGGTGAAGGGGCAATTCCCGTAATTGTCGATCGTGACGTCGACGCGGGCAATCGGCTGCACGCGCAACTTCCGCAAAGTCAATTGATCGTCGCCGAGCTTGTCGCCGCCGAAAGCTGCTACGCCGCCGTGCAGAAGACAATCGAAAAGCATGGCCGGCTTGATGCACTGGTGAACAATGCCGGCGTTAACGACAAAGTCGGGCTTGAGCATGGCAGCCCCGAACAATATATTGAGTCGCTCGGACGTAATCTTCTGCATTACTACGACATGGCGCATTATGCGCTGCCGCACCTGAAGAAATCCCGCGGCAGCATCGTGAATATCAGCTCGAAGACGGCGATCACCGGCCAGGGTGGAACTTCCGGATACGCTTCTGCGAAAGGCGCGATCCTGGCACTTACACGCGAATGGGCTGTCGAATTGCTCGACTATGGAATCCGCGTTAACGCAATAGTCCCCGCCGAAGTGATGACACCGCTGTATCAGCAGTGGCTCGCGACGTTTCCTGATGCGGAAGCCAAACGGCAATCCATCCTTAGCAAAATTCCTCTCGAAAAGAGAATGACCACTCCCGACGAAATCGCCGCGATGGTAGTATTTCTCATTTCCTCTCGCGCCAGCCATATGACTGGCCAACATATTTTTGTGGACGGCGGCTACGTGCACCTCGATCGCGCTCTGACCTAACATGGCAAACTCCGCAGCGCTCACCGAGCGACGATATGTTGGGCCATTCATCCTGATCACCAGCCTGTTTTTTCTTTGGGCGTTCGGAGTCAACCTCAATGACATTTTGATTCCGCGATTTAAGAACGCATTCGGGCTGAGCGATTTTCAATCGTCATTCATTCAAGTTGCGTTCTTCAGCGGTTATTGCCTGGCTGCGCTGCCCGCTGGCCGCTTGATGGAAAAGATCGGTTACAAGCGCGGGATTCTCACGGGTCTGGCGCTGTGCGCGAGCGGGGCATTGTTATTTGTGCCTGCGTCGGCAGCGGGCACGTATGCGTTCTTCCTGGTGGCGCTGTTTGTGATGGCCTGTGGCCAAAGCTTTCTCGAAGTAGCGGCAAATCCATACGTCACGATCCTCGGTCCCGGCGAAAGCTCGGAACG
>DATIYR010000208.1:0-3951 GCA_035517535.1 Terriglobales bacterium | reverse complement strand
CGATTCAAAAACTGGAGATCAGCGCCGATTCTATTCTTGTGGTTCCTGTGCCATTGCATAGGTCAAAGCGCCGGCAGCGTGGATTCAATCAGACAGAGTTGATCGTTCGGGCTGCGCTGAAGGGAAATGCTTTTCTCGGCGCGCAGTTAGCGACGGATGTGCTTGAGCGCACGCGGCCGACATTGTCGCAGATAGGCCTGACTCGTCCGCAGCGGGCGGAAAACATCCGTGGCGCGTTCCGGGTCAAGCATCTAAACAAGATAACAGGACGTGCCGTTCTACTGGTCGATGACGTTTTGACTACAGGGACCACGGCCAACGAATGCGCGCGAGTTCTGCTGAAAGCCGGCGCGGAAAAAGTTTGGGTGGCGACGGTTGCGCGCACGTTAAAACAACGCGGCGCAGGTCTTGAAGGTGAATTCAGGTTTCGAGCGGAGAAGACCGAAGTCGCGCAGATAGCGAAAATTGGCAAGGCATCGTAAGCATGTCAGTCCACAGGCACAATTCGGGAGCAGATAACGGCCGGCACACAGTCACCTCTGCTGTGTTCGGGATCGGTGTGCATCAGGCGAGCGATGCGCAGGCGCTGCATGCGCCGGTGCTGGTGCTGAATGCATCGTATGAGCCGATCAATGTATGCGCGGCCCGGCGCGCGATCGTGCTGGTGCTCAAGGGCGTGGCCATGACCGAGGAAGAGAACGGTCATTTCCTGCACGCAGCTCGGTTTGCCCTGCGCGTGCCTTCAGTTATCCGATTGCTGGAGTATCGCCGGATTCCGCACCAGACCCGGGCGCTTTCACGCAAAAACATTCTGCTGCGCGATCGCAACACCTGCCAATATTGCGGAGAAGTTTTGGCCTCAGGCGAACTGACGCTTGATCACGTTGTTCCGCGCTCGCGCGGTGGCGCTTCGAGTTGGGAAAATCTTGTTGCTTGTTGCCACTCCTGCAACCGGAGCAAGGGAAATCAATTGCCGGTCGAAGCGGGAATGAAACTGATGCGCGAGCCGCATGCGTTCAATCTGCACACCAGCCGTCACATCATGCGATTGATGGGAAGATCGGATGATCGCTGGCGGAAGTATTTGTTCTACTAACTACGAAGTTCCTACTTCGGCTGCGGTTTCTGTTCGCCCGGCGGCGTGTTCTCGCCTTGATATGTGATCGTCGCTTTGCTGCCGAAGCGCTTGTAATCGGTGTACTTGATGATGTCCCGCACATGAACGTCTTCGTACGTGCCTTGGCGGAAGTGAAGGGTATCGTCGGCTAAGGTGTAAGCTGGGAACCAATAGCCGTCGACCTCTTGTCTCCAAGTGGTGAACTTCGGGAAAAGATTCTCGTTGTTCTTTTTGTGCGTTTCCGGAACCGCTTTGCCTGACGTCTTTACGATTTGCAGGTCCTGATCGTCGACCCAAATTCGTCCCTGGAAATACCGCTTGTGGGGGTCGATTTTTTTGGGGGCAACGTCGAAAACGTAGCAGTGCAACTCATCTTCCTGCTGCTCGCCGACATAAAGAATGTTGTACTCGGGAATCTCTTCTGTCGTCAGCACGAACGGCATGGTATGGCGAATGTCCTGCAGGTCTTCGGGCGTCATCAGGATTTCGGTCAGCGTGCTCTCAGGCGCGAAAACAACATTCTCCAGGTGGCGGCCCTGGTCGTCGTAGGTAACGTCAAAAACTTCGCGGTATTCGCCGGTGACGGTGTCGCCGTCAAGGGTTTGCACTCTCACGTCCTGCCGAAAGGTGTAGTGATCGCGCGCTTCCTTGAAGATTTTTTCTTTCGCCGCAAACTTCTGAATGATCTGGTCGGGAGTGATTCCCTTCGGCTGGTCGGTCGAAAGCGGACCTTCTTGCGACAGAGCTGGAAGTGTGAGTGCCACAATGGCCGCAAAAATCAGCGGTGCAATACGTGATTTCATGGGAGTGCCCTGCTCTTCAGCCTACTCTAAATTTAGATGCAACGAAAGAACCTCAGTTGCCGCGGTTCTGGCCACAAATGCTTCTCCGCACGCACCGTTGTTCAAGCAATTGGTTGTAATATGAACGTTTCCCATGAGCCAAGCCGCGCGCCCGCCGAATGCTGATCAACTCAACGATGTACAAGAGGAGATCGCGCGCCTGGCTTCGGTTTCCGAGGTGCGGTCAGCATTGCAATGGTTCCGCGATCAGGAGGCGGAGTTTGCGCGCTGGCAGATGGAGCTGTCGAGAATTCCCGCGCCCCCGTTTGGCGAAGGCGCACGCGCCGATTGGGTCAGCGAACAATTTCGCGCGCTGGGAATAAAAGAAGTTAGTAAAGATAGGATGGAAAACGTAGTCGCCTTCCGCAAAGGGCGGCAGGAGTCAATCCTCTCGATCAGCGCCCATATTGACACGGTTTTTCCTGAAAACACTCCCCTCAACATTCGCAGGCAGGGAAATAAGCTTTACGGACCTGGCATTTCAGACAATGCCGCCGGAGTCACTGCGCTGCTGGCGCTTGCCGCGGCGGTTGAAAACTTCAATCTTCCGCATGAGCTTTCGCTTCTATTCATCGGAAATGTGGGCGAAGAGGGCGAAGGCGACCTGCGCGGCATGCGTTACATCTTCGGCGAATCGCAGTGGAAAGATTCAATTCTCACGAGTCTGGTTATCGATGGCGCGGGAATGGACACGATTGTGGCGGAGGCGCTCGGCAGCCGCAGATTTGAAGTAATCGTGCGCGGTCCGGGCGGCCATTCGTGGAGCGATTTCGGTGCACCGAATCCGATCGTGGTGCTGGGCCGGGCCATTCATATTTTTTCGCAAACCCGCGTTTCGAGCTCACCGAAGACGACGTTCAATATTGGCGTGATTCGCGGCGGCACTTCGGTCAATTCCATTCCGGAGTCGGCCAGCATGAGAGTTGATATTCGCTCCAGTTCGCCGGCGGAGATTGATCGTCTGGATTTAGAGCTACGCCGCGCCATTGATCAGGCAATTCAGGAAGAGGAAACCCGCAGCGCGCAAAAGCGCGATCCACTTCAGCACCGATCAGGCCTGATGGCCGAAATGGTGCCAATCGGGAACCGTCCGGGTGGAGAACTCGACCCGAATTCGCTTATTGTGCGCATCGCACGCGCGGTCGATGCGCACCTGGGCAATACTGCGCAAATCCAGCGGGCCTCGACTGACGCCAACATTCCGATATCGCTCGGCCGGGAGGCGATTGCGATCGGCGCAGGCGGAAACGGCGGCGGCGCGCATACGCTGCAGGAATGGTTTGATCCCTCCGGAAGAGCGGTCGGGCTGGCGCGCATTCTGCTCATTGCGCTTGCTCTCGCCGGGGCCGGGCGGTGAAACTGCGCTTCTGGTCTGCGATTGCGGCAATTTTTATTGCGCAGCTTTTCGGCGTACACCTTCTAACTTCACTCGCTATGTCCCAGACCAACGGCAACTCGAAAGCTGATTCAATCTTCATTCGCGGCAACATCTACACGGGAGTCCGTGGTTCCTCTGCGCGTCCGGTCGAGCGTGCAGAGGCAATTGCGGTTCGTGAAGATAAGATTCTTGCGGTTGGTACTGACTCCGAGATCCTGAAGCTCAAAGGACCGCAAACGAAGGTGATCGACCTGGGCGGTCATTTTGTGATGCCCGGATTCAATGACGCTCATATGCATCTGACCGAGGCCGGCTTGAAGAAGCTGACGGTTGATTTGACCGGGACGCGCTCCCTACAAGAATTTCAACAACGCATCCGCGAGCATCTTCAAACAGCGAAACCGCATGAATGGATCACCGGCTCTGGCTGGGACGAGACGCTGTGGCCCAGCAAAGAGCTTCCAACGCGCGCGGATCTCGACGCAGTGACCACTGACCATCCAGTTTATTTAGTGCGCATTGATGGTCACGTCGGGGTGACGAATTCGCTGGCGCTGAAAATGGCGAACGTGACTGCTGCCAGCAAGGTTCCGGAAGGCGGCGAAATCGCACTC
>DATIYR010000207.1:0-3924 GCA_035517535.1 Terriglobales bacterium | reverse complement strand
CCCTCTGAAATACTGGCCCTTGGCGGACTTCATCTCCGGCATGGCGACGTACGGCTTTGAATAATCATTGTTGGCGTTCCAGAAGAGAAAGCCGATGCCGCCTTTGTTCTTTGCGGTGAGCACCTGGACTTCGATGTACTTTGGCGAATAGGTTTTCGTGCGCCAGGCGAAGGCCTGCAGCCACGGACGAATCACCACGCCGCTGCCTTTCGTTATTAGCTCGAAGCGGTCCATGGATTCGCCGATGAAATGCTCTGGCTGGTCGCCAGGACGGGCGATGTTATCCATGCCGAAGAAGTGCGAGGGGTAAATCATCGGCGAGAGCACGTCGCAGAACTTTGCCATGCGCACGATGTCCTGGCCGGTATGGTTCAGGTCAACCTGCCGCTGCCAGGCCATGACGCCGAAGACGTCGAGTGAGAGCAGCACGCCTTTGGGGTGAAGCGCGGTGTAGGCGCGCTGCAGGAAATCAGCAATGACGTCGGCGCGTTGCCAGTTCGGATGCGATTTCTGAAACGAGAAGCCGGCGTCTTTCTGGTCGCCTTCGGCAGGGAAGCGGACGTAATCGAACTGGATCTCATCCGCTCCTGCCTGGGCTGCGGCCAGAGCCAAAGCAATGTCATACTCCTGAACTTCGATCCGCGAGGGGTCGGTCCAAACCAACTTGCCGTTCTCGCGCCACGGTTGGCCAGATTTCTTCGACTTCACCGCCAGCTCGGGATGTTCAACCACCAGCCGTTCGTCGCGAAATATCGCAATGCGAGCTATGGCGTGCATGCCCTGCGAGTGCAGGAAATGAATGTACTTGGGCACGTCTGGAATGTAAGCTTTGTGCGCTCCGAGCAGCGGGTGATCGAAGGGAATGTTGACGATCCCGTTGCTGTCCTTAATGTCAAAAACAACGGCGTTGCCGCCCACCTCGCGCCAGTGTTTGACAATCTTCATGCCGTGATCGCTTCCGGCCATCAAGCCGGTGAGATAGATCGCGCGGACTTCGAAGTCCCGGCTTACAGGAATCGATTTCTCAGCCACTGGGGCGTCGAGAATTCCCGGAATTGTCAATTCCTGTCCAGATTTCAAAAACGTGCCGTGCACGTCTGCGTTCGAGCCACGGATTGCATCGGCAAGTTGGGAGGAAGTCAGGTAGGAAGTCTGGCCGAGATAGTGTCGGGCTACAGAAATTACTGTATCGCCACGGCGAGTCTCATAAAATGTTGTGCCAGGAGCAGGCAGCTTCGGCGCTGCCATGGAATTGCTGGTGGCGGTGGTTGCGGTTGCCGGGATCAATTGCGCCGACTGCGGACCGGCCGCGGCCTTAACTGTATGAAGATGAAACAGCCCGAACACTGCCACTGCAACTCCCAGCATGAGAAACAGGTTCAATTGGTTCCGGCGCAAGTTGTTCTCCAGAGATATTCCTCTTTTGGATGCTACTGATGCAGAATTCCGATTACCAGTTACGGCAGACCACGAACGTCAGGAGACATCGGCGCGAATTCGCGGGCGCTTTAACCCTTCGGCTGCCTCCGGCGCGAAGCTGAACATGTGCTGATTGGGGGAGTTTGCCGGGAATGACAATTTACAAACGCGCTTCGTCGCTAAGGGAAAAATGGTCGTCGCCAATTTTCTTCCTGCGCAAAACATTTCCGTTTACACGATTTCACTCGGCAATGTAAGTGACTCTCTCGATGCAACCATCGCATCTAAACCTTGCAGAAAAGAGGTTTGCGGTGAGACCCCAGGTTGGCTAGGCGCTTGCTGTAATGCTCTTCGGAGCAGGTTTCCGAGGATGACAAAATTTGTCAGCTTCGGGTAAAGGCGGCCATCCCGCAGGCCAAAGAAAGAGAGCTAGGCGCCAATATGAAGACGATTGCTAGCACAGTTCTTGACCCTACCCGCCGTAGCGGCGATGCCCGCGATTTTGAAACCGGACTCCGCCGAAAGATTGTTGGCCAGGATGCGGCGGTGGAGAAAGTGGTAGAGATTTACCAGATGTTCCTGGCCGGACTGAACCCGCCGAACCGTCCCGTCGGCAATCTGCTCTTTTTGGGACCCACAGGCTCCGGAAAGACCCGGGTGGTGGAAGCTCTGGCCGAAAGCTTATTCGGTGACGCGCGCGCCTGCATCAAGATCGATTGCGCCGAGTTCCAGCACTCGCACGAGATCGCGAAATTGATCGGCTCGCCTCCGGGCTACCTGGGCCACCGCGAAACCCACCCCCTGCTTACGCAGGAGGCGCTGAACCAGTGGCACACGGAGAAGCTGAAGCTCTCTATCCTGCTCTTTGACGAAATCGAGAAGGCTTCCGATGCGCTTTGGCAGCTTTTGCTTGGCATCCTCGACAAGGCTACGCTCACCCTCGGCGATAACCGCCGGGTTGACCTCTCGCAATGCATCATTATTATGACCTCGAACCTGGGGGCTGGCGAGATGAGCAGCCTTGTCGAAGGCGGCTTGGGCTTTGCACCGAAGCAGCAGGTGGTCGACGAAGCTTTCGACGAGAAGATCAACCGCACTGCGGTTGAAGCCGCGCGGCGCAAGTTCACGCCCGAGTTCATGAACCGCATCGACAAGGTTGTCGTGTTCAAGACGCTAAGGCCGGAGCACCTGCAGCAGATTCTCGAAATCGAATTGGGGATGGTACAACAGCGAGTGTTGATGGCTTCGGCCGCGAACCAGTTCGTCTTCTCTTGCACTTCGAAAGTGAAGAGCTTCCTGCTGCACGAGGGAACGGATGCGCGATACGGCGCCCGGCATTTGAAGCGCGCCATTGAACGCAATCTGGTGTTCCCGCTCGCGAACCTGGTTGCCACGGGCCAGATACGCCTGGGAGATTTTGTCCGCGTTGACCTCAGCCCGGAAGGCCGCCTCACGTTCGTGAAGGAAGCCGAAGGGGCGATGGTTCCAATGCTGATGGAGAGATACGGAGCAGCCGCGGGTGCTCCGGCACTAGCGAACCGCACGGCGCGTCCGATCGCAAAACCCAAAGAGTTTACCGCCTCACCTGGTAACGAAACAAAGTAAACTCCGACGGAGTGAACTAAGCCCAGCGAAAGCTGGGCTTTTTTATTGGGAGCTCAAATCAGCTTTCGACCTGCATCGCAATCTCCTGAATCACGCCCCGCAGCATCGCGACGAAATCTCCGCGCACGCGCTCGGCAGTTTCAAAAACTTCTTCCGAGCTGAGTGGCTTGTCAAGAATTCCGGCAGCCATGTTGGTAACGCAGGAAATGGCGAGAACATTGATTCCCATGTGTCGGGCCGCAATCACTTCCGGAACCGTTGACATGCCGACCAGATCGGCGCCGATCGCGCGCAGGTAGCGGATTTCGGCAGGAGTCTCGTAGCTCGGGCCGGCAAGCGCCGCGTATACGCCCTCGTTCAAAGTTTTGCCGAGTTTGTTCGCAGCAGTCTGCGCAAGCTCCCGGTATTTTTTCGAATAGGCATGCGTCATGTCCGGAAAGCGTTCGCCGAAACGGTCGTCGTTCGGTCCAATTAGGGGATTCTGCCCTTGCAGATTTATGTGATCGCCAATGAGCACCAATGCGCCTTGTTTGTATTCGAGATTGATGCCTCCCGCAGCGTTGGTAAAGATAACGGCGCGAATTCCCATGCGGCCGAAGACCCGAACTGGAAACGCCACCTGCTGCGCGGAATAGCCTTCATAAAGGTGTACCCGGCCTTGCATTGCAATTACGGGGACGCGCTCCACGTATCCGACAACCATCTGTCCGGCATGGCCTATCGCAGTAGAGCGCGGAAAATGGGGAATCGTCGTGTAAGGGATGCGCACGGCATCGGAAAGCTCGTCCGCAAAGCTTCCCAGCCCCGAGCCGAGCACGAGCCCAATTCGCGGGCGCAGCGAAATGTGCGAGAGGAGAAATTGCGAGGCGGATTCGGCGCGAGAGAATTCGTCAGTGCTCC
>DATIYR010000206.1:0-4571 GCA_035517535.1 Terriglobales bacterium | reverse complement strand
GTCCTGAAATTCGCGGGAGAGAAATTTTCCAATTTCCGCGTACACGCGGTCGACATACGAAGAGAGCGTCAGGAAACCAAAAAGAACCAGCAGCGTAATGGCGATAGCCAGGTTCATGTTGTTTTTCGACGTTGGTTGTTGGTCCTTACTCGTTGAGAGTTGCTGGAGCTCCGTTTGGCCGATGACCGATTACCCCCAGCCGGCTTCGCAGATTCTAAGGTTCTCTGAATCAAGCCCGTTGGTAATCCCATTTTTTTCCTTAACGCTGCTTCCTTCTGTTCCATCTCGCCGTGGTCTTTTTCATGATCATATCCCGCGAGATGCAGAATGCCATGCAAAATCAGTATGCGAATTTCCTTAGAGAGCGAATGGCCGAGGGCACGTGCATTTGCGGCAGCAATATCGCGAGAAATAACGATATCGCCCGCCCAGCCGTTGCGCAGCTCGCCGGTCGGAAACGACAAAACGTCAGTCGCGGCATTCTTTGCGCGGTGACGAAAGTTGAGCTCGCGAAGCCGCAAACTGTTGCTGATCAAAACACTTACCGATCCTCTGAGACCGGCCGCTCTGCACGCGGAGTTGACGAAAGTCAACAACGATTTCGAATTCAATCCTCTTGCACTCGCTTCGAACAAAATCGCGGATTCAGCTTTCATCGAACTCTGTACCTAAAGCAAAGGGAGAGCGCTCACGAACGCTCTCCCTAACAGAAGTTTTTATTCAGCTGGCTGGTTATGAGTCGAGAGCGCTCCATTGCCATTGGCCGGCTTCGTCTCGAGCAGATCCATCTGTTCTTCTGCGAGACGCGTCTTGTGTTCGTCGTAAGCGCGAATGATGCGCTGCACAAGATGATGCCGCACCACATCGCCTTCATCGAAGTAAACGAACGAGAGCCCCTGCACATTTTTGAGAACGTCGACCGCCTCTAGCAATCCGCTGCGGCGCGCGCTGGGAAGATCAATCTGTGTCACGTCGCCGGTAATCACGGCTTTCGAATTGAAACCCAGGCGCGTGACGAACATTTTCATCTGCTCTGAGGTCGTGTTCTGCGCTTCATCGAGGATGACGAACGAATCATTCAACGTGCGGCCGCGCATGAAAGCGATCGGCGCAATCTCGATGACGTTCTTCTCTAGGTAGCGGTCCACGCGCTCGGGATCGAGCATGTCGTAGAGTGCGTCGTAGAGTGGGCGTAAGTAGGGATCGATTTTTTCCTGCAATGTGCCAGGAAGAAAACCAAGCCGTTCTCCTGCTTCGACCGCGGGCCGCGCAAGAATAATGCGGTTCACGCGCTTCGAAACCAGCGCAGAGATCGCCATGGCAACCGCAAGATAGGTCTTTCCCGTTCCCGCGGGACCGATGCCAAATACCATGTCGTGGGCTTCGATCGCATCCAGATATCGCCGCTGGTTCAGGCTTTTCGGCTGAACCGTGCGGCGTCCGAACGAGCGTTGCCGTCCAGCTTCCACCAATCCGCGCAGAGTGGCTTTCGGATCGGCAACCAGCACGCGCAGCATGCTGTTCAGGTCGCCATTGTTGAAGACGTGGCCGCTGCGCTGCAGTTGGTCGTAATCACTGATAACCTGTTCGGCGCGGGCTACGTCGCGGGGAGTTCCTTCTACTTCGATGGAGTCAGAGCGGAGATCGATGTTGATGTTCAAGCCATCTTCCAGCACATGCAGATTCTCATCGCGCGTGCCGAAGAGCGTCTCGATATTGGGGCTGATTTCAATACTCTTCTTCATTCAATTTCCGTTTCCACGTACCTCGGGCGCAGTTGCGCAATTTGCACTTATTAGATGTTTCGTAGAGGTTTGAAGAACTCTGTAGAACGTCCTTCTTCGGATTGTACTTCGCCGCATGAGGTGGGCAGGTAAGAATTCTGTTAAAAGCCTACCGCCACGCTTTGGCGGGAGTCAACCAGAATAGGTGGAGGGTTGACCGTCAGTAACCTGCTCCGCTAGAATTACTTAGACCCACCGGAAGTCCGCTGGGAACCCACTTAGAAAAGGCATCCACCTGTAATGGCAAACCATTTTTCTGCCCTGAAGCGCGCCCGTCAGACCGATCGCCGGACCCAGCGCAATCGCAGCAATACTTCTCGCCTGCGCACGGCTTTGCGCGAGATGCGCGAGGCGCTCGCCAAGGGCGACAAGTCCGCTGCTGAGCAGGTCTTCCGCAAGACCGCTTCCGCCCTCGATAAAGCGATCCAGAAAGGTGTGCTGCACGAGAATACCGCAGCGCGCTATAAATCCCGGCTGAACGCGCGGCTTGTGGCATTGAAGTAGATCGCGCCGTCGGATATTCCGGCTCATTTATTCAATCTCTGTCATTCCGGGCGAAGAAGATCATTCATCTGGACGAATGATCTTCACAGTCGGGGAACCTGCTTTCTGTCGGGAATCTCAGGTTCGCAGATGCGTCCGAAGCAAAAGCTTACCCCCCTTTTCTCCTTCTCGACTTTCCTGTACCCTTTTCCGCTGCACTCAGGAGGAACCGCTCGCATGCTTTACCCCCGCGTCGAAGTCTCTCTTCCTACAGATTTTCAAACCAACTTCCTCATGGCCTTGCGCTGGATCCACTTCATTGCGGGGATCACATGGATTGGCCTGCTCTATTTTTTCAATCTTGTTGGCATTCCATTTTCGAAGGAACTCGACCCCGGCACTCGCGCCAAAATCATGCCGGGGCTAATGTCGCGAGCTATGCATTGGTTTCGCTGGTCGGCATTGGTCACGGTGTTGGCTGGTCTCGCATACTGGGGGAGCATCTGCGGTTCGGACGCACGTAACGGTGGTGCAGCTCCAGCGCTGCCGTTGGTCAGCTTTTTCTTCACTTGGACGATTACCTGGGGAATTCTTTACGTGCTGCACATTCCCGTGCGGGGCCTGCTCGATAAGGGTTGGTTTCTCGCAATTCTCTACACACTCATCATCGTTCATGCGGGATACTTCTTTTTACGCGTGAACGACAAGCCGTGGGAGAGCAATCGCCTGCTCGCGATTGGCATCGGCGGCGGCATCGGCTGGATCATGATGCTGAATGTCTGGGGCGTGGTGTGGCGCATTCAGAAGCGTCTGATCACGTGGACGAAGGCCAACGCAGAAAACGGCACTCCGATACCTGAGCGCGCAGCGAAGATGCAGCGCACGGTATTTCTGATGACGCGCATCAACGCCGTGCTGTCAATTCCGCTGCTGTTCTTTATGGGCGCAGCCAGCCATTACCCGATGTTTGGAAGCTAAATTTCCTCTCTCAGGCCAAAAGAAAAGGCCGGACTTTTGTCCGGCCTAATAATTCTGTGCCTTACCTTAGAACCCAACTCGCAATCCGAACCGGATAATGCGGTGTCCGCCGTCGAAAACCTGGGGATTAGCGAAACCAGTTCCAATTCCTGTGAGACCGGCATCCGCATCCACGAATGGATCGATTCCGCTTCCGGTTGTCGTACCCGTACCCAAGTAGCCGTAATTCGGGTGATTGAATGCGTTGATCAGGCTCATGTGCCAAGTGATGTTAACTCGCTCGCCAGCTTTCACCGTCTTCGAAATCTCAAGGTTGGTGGTATTGGTGATCGCGTCTTGCACCTGGTTTCTGCCCACATTACCCCACGGAGTGCCAAAAACGGCATCAGCTGTCGGACCATTTAAGATGTAGCGTACTTGGTCCTTCGACACCGGATTCACTGCACCCGTGGAATTCACGGCAGCCCAGTCCACTAACTGAGTTGGTGCCATTCCGCACGAAACCGGGTCGCCCTGGAAGTTACAAACGTCGCCCGCATATGCTCCCACGGTGTTCGCCGGAGCGCTTCGGTTGCCATAGAACGGCCGCACGTTATCGTATGTGCCAATGAAGGCATTGTTAAACGATGTGTCATTGCAGCAACCGCCGGAGAAGGTGCCGAAGAAATACTGAGTTGGAGTGTAGGGCTGGCCGGACTGCCAGATATATGTCGCTCCGATTCCCCATCCCCCGAGCACGTGCCCTAGCAGACCTTGCTGGCTGCGCATGAACGGAACCATTTCATACAGTGAGAGAGTAACGGTGTGAGGGAAATTCAATCCCGAAATCCCGTACTCGCCAGCGCCTGGATTAAATGGATCCTGCGCGAACGAGATGCTGTTTCCGGCACCGAAGGTTGAGAAAATCTCGCTCACATTATCCGTCGTTTTGCTGAAGGTGTAAGTGGCTTTAGCGGTCAGCTGGTTCCAGAGATTATTGGTCCGCAGCTCGGTCTGCAGGCCGTTGTAATAGGAGTAGCCGCCGTTATTTCGGACACGCTCACGGACAAAACCATTGCAGTCCACATGGCCCGCCAGAGCGGGCGCGCCAGGAGGCGGATTCGTGCATGGAGTCACTCCGGAAGGTAGCGCATTGGTTGGGTAGCCCGAAATATCCGGATTCCCATCGAGCGACTCGAACAGATTCTCTCCATGGTTGCCCACATATCGGACTTCAGCGGCAGCGTGAGCACCCAAGGCGCGCTCAATTCCGAAACTCCATTCGTGAACCCTGTCCGGTCCGAAATTCGGAGCAACAGTGGTATTGCTGAAGCTCCGCGGATCGGA
>DATIYR010000205.1:0-3859 GCA_035517535.1 Terriglobales bacterium | reverse complement strand
GCGCATTGCAGTAATGTATCGCGGCAAAATCGTCGAGATCGGGTCAACCGAACAGATCACGCAAAATCCGCAGCATTCGTACACCAAGAGTTTGCTCGAAGCCACGCCGGAAATTATGGTTAGTCGCGATTAAATTTGTTTAAGAGGGAGTTCCTCTGTGGTTCAGGCTTCTAAACCCAACCACGGAGAACACAGAGTTCCACAGAGGTATTCACAGAGTTTTTTACCGAAAGTCCGTTGATGCGTTCG
This sequence comes from Terriglobales bacterium, assembly GCA_035517535.1. Classification (GTDB taxonomy): domain Bacteria; phylum Acidobacteriota; class Terriglobia; order Terriglobales; family Acidobacteriaceae; genus Gp1-AA145. The sequence goes on along the minus strand of DATIYR010000205.1, from coordinate 3,610 downwards.
ACAATTGCGGGCCGCGAGGTTTATCCTTCAATCCGCAAAGAGGAGAACCTATGCGAACCACGATTTTGATTCTTTGCCTGGCTGCCGCTGCCGCTGCGCAACCCAAATCTCCCGTCTCTGATGTGCTGCGTGAGATGCTTGGCGGGCGCGAGAAGAACACGGTCGCCGCATTCGAAGAGATGCCAGCGGATAAATACGACTACAAGCCCACAGCCGAGCAGATGACGTTCGGCCATTTGGCCGCCCACATTGCGGAAGCCAACTACTACTTTTGCGCGAACGTCGGCGATGTTCCGCAACCCAAAGTTGAGGAGCTGAAGGGAACGGAAGGCAAAGAGAAGCTGGTTGCCGCCATGAAGGCCTCGTTTGAATTCTGCCACACGGCTTTGGCCAAGGCTGATGATTCAACTATGAATCAGGACATCACCTGGTTCGACGGCAAGAAGCGTCCGCGGGTGTGGGCGTTCATCGCTCTGCCCAGCGCCTGGGCCGACCATTATGGCGCGGCGGCAATGTACCTGCGGCTGAATGGGCTGTTGCCCCCGACGGCGAAGAAATGATACCGGGCGCCCCACCACCCCTCCCTTGGTCCTTTGTGGGAGGGTGGGGAAGTTGACTATGTGATCAGTGGCAGTTGCGGAAGCATGGAAGGTCAAATCCCCGCCCTGTCTCGCACAAAACGCGAGACAAGGACGGGGCACCCTCGGAAGTAATCCTGAATAACTTTAAAGATGTCCAGCATAGAAACTCCCGATTGGTCCGCAATTCCCGCGCCTAAAGATGACGGTGCAGCACGGCATCTGGCCGAAATGCGAATGCCGTCTGTTCCGTTAATCGCGACGGACGGCAGCTCCGTCGACCTCTCTAAACTGCGCGGCAGAGCTGTGGTCTACACCTACCCGCGAACTGGCAGACCGGGCGTGCCCAATCCCGAAGGATGGGACCTGATACCTGGCGCGCGTGGCTGCACGCCGCAAAGCTGCGCCTTCCGCGATCATTTTGCGGAGCTCAAAGCCGCGGGTGTGGATCACTTATTCGCGCTTTCGACGCAAGATCCGGCGTATCAGCGCGAAGCTGCTGAGCGTCTGCACCTGCCGTTCGCGATCCTTTCTGACGAGCATTTCAAACTCACTCAGGCATTGTCGCTGCCCACATTCGAAACTCACGGCATGACGCTTTTGAAACGGCTCACTCTCGTGATCAAGGACGGAGTGATCGAGCATGTTTTCTACCCCGTCTTTCCGCCCGACAAGAATGCAGGCGACGTGCTGGCATGGTTGAAATCCAGAATGTAGACGAGTTTGCAAGCTGCCCGCCAGGTCCCTCGCCCGCTGGTGGAAGCGCGGGGCTTCGGGATGACGCCGGGTTCAGTTTATTTATGTTCGATGCAGCGCTAAAGCGCTGCTCCACCCGTAAGCAAAGCTAAGCTATACTTTTTCGATCAGTTTCTGGGGGCTCTTCGCGATTTCGTTTTATGGCCATCGGTGTCCGCACAAAAGACCTGCGCAAGATTTACAACTCTGCTCCGCCCTTTGCGGCGGGCGGAGTGGGCATTCCCCGCGCGGGCGCACGAGACGGAAAACGCGGAAAAGCGCCGAAAGCTCAGGTCGTGGCGCTTGATGGCGTTTCGCTCGAGGTAGAACCGGGCGAGATTTTTGGCCTGCTCGGGCCGAATGGCGCGGGCAAATCGACCACAGTCGGCGTGCTCACGACGCGCGTGCGTCCTACGAGTGGCGAGGCGTGGGTGGGGGGACACGAAGTCTGGAAAGACCAGGCGATCGTAAAACGGTTGATCGGAGTGGTGCCACAAAGGCCGAATCTCGACTTTTCATTGACGGCCGCGGAAATCCTGATCTTTCATGGCGCATATTTCGGCCTCGGCACGAAAGAGCGAAATGAACGTGCCGCCACGTTGCTTGAAAAATTCAAGCTCACGGACCGTGCCAACCAGATGGTTCGCGGCTTTTCCGGCGGCATGATGCAACGGCTCTCCATCGCGCGCGCCATGATGCACGATCCGCAAGTTTTATTTCTCGATGAGCCGAGCGCCGGACTCGATCCGCAGACCCGCATTTTGCTTTGGGAAATCATTCGCGAATACAACCAAGCCGGGAAGACGATACTGCTGACCACGCATTACATGGAGGAAGCGGACGCGCTGTGCAACCGCCTGGCGATTGTGGACCACGGTAAGGTCATCGCTCTCGGCACGCCGGCCAGCCTCAAAGCTTCCATTCCCGGCGGGTATCTGCTGCGCCTGCGGTTCGGTAAACAGCCGGCTGAACTCATGACCGGGTTGCAGTCACTCGCCGGAGTTCGCGAAGTGCGCCCGCAGGACACGACTGGCGCCGACGTGTACGCCGACCGCGGTGGCTCGCTGATTCCAGAAGTTGCCGCTTTGGCAACCAGCACAGGCGCGGAGTTGCTCGACGTGCACATCTCTGAGCCAAGCCTGGAAAACTTGTTCTTACATCACACCGGAAGGAGCCTGCGCGATTGAACTGGAGAGCTTTCGGCGCCTTGCTGGCCCGCGATGCCCACGTCGCGAAGCGAAATGCGGTGCAGCTGTTTTTTCAGACCTTCCTGCAGCCATTGCTGTTTGTCTTTATCTTCGGCAAAGTGATGGTGCGCAGTGGCTACATGCCCGCAGCCTACAAGAGCCTGCTGCTGCCGGGAATTATGGCGATCAGCATGGTGTTTACCGGAGTGTGGGCGGTCGCTATGCCGCTGATTGCTGAATTCCAATGGACCAAGGAAATCGAAGACCGTTTGCTTGCGCCCATCGAGGATATCTGGATCGCGGTCGAGAAGGTGCTGTTCGGGATGATTCAGGCGATTGTGGCTGGCCTGATCGTGCTTCCATTGGGATGGCTTCTGTTGCGGCCCATCGATATCGGAATCCATTCGCCTGTGACCTTCTCAGTCATCACGATTTTGGTGGCGGCGTTCTCGGCCTGCGGAGGACTCGCTCTCGGCTGCAGCATGAACCAGCAGCACATCGGATTGATGTTCAGCATGGTGCTCACGCCGATGATCTTCTTCGGGTGCACGTACTATCCCTGGAGCGCGCTGAACGCTTTTCCTGTGCTGCAGAAAATTGTGCTGATCAATCCGCTGGTTTATGCGAGCGAAGGCCTGCGGGCATCGTTAGTGCAAGGGTTTCCGCATTTGTCCACGATTGCTGTAATCGCCGCGCTGATATTTTTTGACATTCTGCTGCTGGCTGTTGGCTTGCGGCAGTTTGATAAAAAGGCGGTGAGCTGAACCTGTGCCGCTGGGGTCGCTTCGACTGCGCTAGCTATGACTTCTTCCGCCGCTGGCGCACGATTTCATACAGCACGACTCCCGCCGCAACGGAAACATTTAACGACGGCACTTCGCCGAGCATGGGAATGGAAACCAGGAAATCGCATTTCTTCGCCACCAGATCGTGCAGCCCCTTGCCTTCCGCCCCGAGCACGACAGCGCAATCCATTTTGTAATCGACCTCGTCATAGTTTTGCTTTCCACGCTCATCGAGGCCGACGATCCACAATCCTTTCGCCTTCAACTCTTCAAGCGTCCGCGCAATGTTCGTGACCTTTGCCACCGGCAAATGCTCGCTCGCGCC
>DATIYR010000204.1:0-2710 GCA_035517535.1 Terriglobales bacterium | reverse complement strand
CTGGTTCGGAAACAGACTCAGGTCCTTGTTATCGAATTCGCCGCGAAAGCGGATCGTTCCGGTGGATGTGTCCACCTGATTGTCGAGCGTGAGCAGTTTGCCCGTTGCGATTCGTGTGAGGCGGGACCGGTCATACGCGTCTACCAGAAGATCGTGGCGATGAGTTATTTCGGATCGAACCTGATCGAGGTTGTCCTCCGCAACATTGAAGACCACGGTGATGGGTTGCAGTTGGGTGATGACAGCGATCGCGCTACTGCTCCCGGAAAATACCGTGTTCCCTGGGTCGACCAGGCGCAACCCGACTCGCCCGCTGATCGGCGCTGTCAGGTGACAGTAACTGAGCTGAACCTCTCCGTACTTCACTTGCCCGATGTCATTCTTGACGGCTCCTCGATACTGCTCAACGGTCTGTTCCTGATCTTCATAGGTTTGCCTGGGCACCGCATCTTCGGCCCGCGCCTCGCGATACCGCTCGAGGTCTAACTCTGCCTGTTTCAGCGAAGCTTGATCGCGCTGAAGCTGTCCCTGATACTGCTGCAGTTGAGCCTCGTAGGGGCGGGGGTCGATGTCAATCAGCGGATCGCCGCGATGAACGATCTGGCCTTCCACATAATGAACAGCAATGACTTGTCCATTAACCTGGCTGTATAAGTTGACGGTTGCCAGTGGCGTCACCGTTCCGATCGCGTCGATATATTGCCCGAGGCTGCCTCGACGCACAGTGGCAGTCCTAATGTTCGGCGTCGGCATCGTGGTTACCGCGGCTTGGGCGGCACTTGGACCTTTGTGCAGCAGCGCGTACGAGACGATTCCAACGATTGCCAGCAGCACTGCCGGGACGAGAAGACCTCTCACACTGCGCCGACGACCGGTTCTCGGAGCATCCTTTGAATTTTCGGTGGCGAGCGTCTGTTGCTCAATCATGGGTGTTTTCTCCTACTTGAATGTGTTTCCGCGTCCCGCGTTCGCCGTCCCGGCGAGTGAAAATGTAATGATGTGATCGGCAATCGCACGTCGCTGGTCTGGGTCGTCGAGCTTCAACTCCGGCCACAATCGCGCGAGCATCGGTCGCGCTTGGACATAGTGCAGAATCTGGCCTACGACGCTGTGCACGCACATACGCGTGCGTTCATCGTTCGGTCCACGGCCTGTCAGTTCTCCAACAAGCGTGCGGAATCGCAGATAATTGGGCCCCATCGCTTCCGCGACCAGGTCTAGAGCCAGGGTGGGCTGCGTCATTTCGTGCGCCATAATGCGCGCGTACCAAGCTGGCCGTCCGACCGCATGGATGCTTTCGAACCACTCATAAACCAGCGCTGTCAGGGCGGCCCGCGGATCGGAGGAATGCGCAAGTTTTGAGCTCAGCGAAGGGAGTTGTTGCGCAAATATCGAGGACCTGAGCACTTCGGTATAGAGGCCCAACTTGTCGCCAAAGTGGTAATTCACCGCCGCTACGTTGGTGCCCGCTCGCGAGCAGATCTCTCGCACGGTTGCATCGTGGAAGCCTTGCTCGGCAAATACCTGGCCAGCCGATTCGACCAGTTTCTCTCTCGTTGCATCCAGCGATTGATAACCGCCCGTCATCTCGCCCGCTCCTAATACCGGTGAAATGTTTGTTTGAAACTGCCGATTAGGAAGGCAAGGGCCGTGCCAAAAGCGGTGTTTCGCGTAACCGCTTCAAATTCAATGCGCAATTTCCGAAGTCGACGGCCGAGACGTGTTGAAGTCGAAAGTGTCAATCCACAGTTGACACTTGGAGATTTGACCCGAGACGGTAAGTCAGGTGTACTGGCGAGGATCGATTCCGAGCTTCTTCATGCGAGACAAAAATGTTGTACGGTTAATGCCCAAGCGAGCGGCAGCTCCGTCGAGGCCTCCTACCCGTCCTTTGCTTTCGGTGAGTGCCCGCACGATCTCTTCGCGCTGCTTTTTGGCATGCTCGTCCGCATTTGGCTTATTGCCCTGCAGCGCGATGAGCGTTTCCTTCACGATCCGTGCAATGTCGTGCTGACCTTGGGCCGACGTAGAGTGTGCCGATTCACCATTGTCCCATTTGCGTAGTTCTCCCAGGGGCGCCTCCAGCGCCTTGCCATTGGTCAGGATCACCGCCCGTTCGATAAAGTTTTCCAGCTCGCGGATGTTCCCCGGCCATTCCCACGCAATTAGCCCCTTCATTACGGTAATAGGAACGAATTCGATTTCCTTCTGCATCTGCTTGGCAAATCTCTGCACGAAGTAACTCACCAGCAGGGGAATGTCTTCCCGGCGGTCACGTAACGGTGGAATACGAATGGGAAACACCTTCAAGCGGTAAAAAAGATCGCTGCGGAATTCCCGGTCAGCAACCATCTTCTCCAAATCGCGGTTCGTCGCCGCAATCAGCCGAACACTTACCTTGCGAGTCTGAGTGCTTCCGAGCCGCTCAAACTCCCGCTCCTGCAATGCACGCAAGAGCTTCGGCTGGATTTCGATGGGAATGTCTCCGACCTCGTCCAAGAACAACGTACCCTGATCCGCGAGTTCCAGCCGTCCGATCTTCTGCGTAATGGCTCCTGTGAAAGCGCCCTTTTCGTGTCCAAACAACTCGCTTTCCAATAGACCCGTTGGAATCGCTGCGCAGTTCAGCTTCACGAACGTCCGTCCCATTCGCCGGCTATGCTCGTGAATCGCACGGGCAATCAACTCCTTACCTGTTCCAGTCTCACCG
>DATIYR010000203.1:0-6549 GCA_035517535.1 Terriglobales bacterium | reverse complement strand
CCGATCAATTACCGCAACGCGCTCGATGCTAATGTCGAGTACATGAATTACGTACAGATGGGCTGGCTCTTCTATCACAGCGAATTTCGCGACAGTGTTCGTGAAATTAAGCGACGTGTCCCGTCGTTGCGTGGCATCATCTGTCTCGATCGCGAAGATGATGGAAATCCATCCTTAGAGCGTTTCACTGAAAGTGCTATCGACGTGGACGTACCGGATTGGGGCGATGCTTACGGAAATCCCGATCGGCCCGCAGGACTTGTGCCGACCGGAGGAACCACCGGTCCGGCAAAAGGCGTCCGTGTTACCAACCTGGCTCTGGGCACGATGGCGCAATTAGCCGCGCATTACTGGCTGGGCGATGTGGAGCATCCTGTGTGCCTGACCACGGCCCCACTGTCGCACGCGGCGGGCGTGCTCGCGTTTGTGATGTGTTCGGTGGGCGCGACCAACGTGATCATGCCGAAATTTGATGCGCTTGAAGTGCTTCGCGGCATCGAGCGCCATCGCATTACTCATCTCTATCTGCCGCCGACCGCGCTTTACAATCTGCTCGGGCATCCGGAGGTCCGCAACTTCGACTATTCAAGTCTGCGCGGTCTTCTCCTAGCCGGGTCGCCAGTCGCTCCGGACAAATTAAGGAAAGCAGTCGAAACTTTCGGCCCATGCATGTGTCAGTGCTACGGTCAAACCGAAGTGCCAATGATCATGACTTTCCTCGATTCGAAGACCGTGGCCGCCGCTGCTGCGGGCGATCATCCGGAACGCCTGGCCAGCTGCGGCAAACCAACGATGGCGGTGCGCCTCGCCATCATGGACGACCGCGGAAAAATTCTGCCACGCGGTGAACGCGGCGAGATCGTGGCACGCGGCTCGCTCGTGTGTGGCGGCTATTACAAAATGCCTGAGGCGACGGCGGAAATCCGCGCTCACGGCTGGCACCATACCGGCGATGTCGGATACATGGATGAAGACGGCTACGTTTACATCGTCGATCGAAAGAAGGACATGATCATTTCGGGAGGCTTCAACGTGTACTGCGCGGAGGTCGAAGCGGCGATCATGGCCTTGCCGGAAGTTCATGAGTGCGCCGTGATCGGCGTGCCTCACCATACCTGGGGAGAAGCAGTCAAGGCCTTCGTCGTGCTTCATGAGGGCGCATCCGTGAGCGAGGACGCCATCATTACTTATTGCAAGCAGAAGCTGGGCGGAGTAAAGACGCCAAAGTCGGTTGAATTTACTGATGAAATCTCTAAGACTCCTGCCGGCAAGATCGATCGGAAGAGGATACGCGCCCCGTACTGGGAAACTGCCGAGCGGCAAGTGCATTAGAGATGTTGCGCGATGTGCAGGTGAATTCTTGACCACAGTGATCGTGCCTAAATCTGGAGGAGTCACCAGCACCAAAGCCATTGTGGTGCGATGGCTGAAGCGCGAGGGAGACCGCGTGAAACTCGGCGAGCCGCTGGTCGAGTTGGAGACCGAGAAGGTCAGCTACGAGTTGGAGTCGCCCTTCAGTGGCACACTCATAAAGTTGTTGGCGCACGAAAAAGCCGAAGTCCCGGTCGGAGATCCGCTCTGCGAGATCGCGGAATCGGCAGCAAAAGTTGCAAAGGTTTCAAAAGCGAAAAAGTAGGAGGCCCGCAAATGCCGCGCAAATCGGCAAGAAAATCCGCCCCGCGGAAAACGAAAACCAGCGAAGAAAAAATTGGCAAGGCCCAACCGCATTGGATGTACACGCAGATGGTCCGCATTCGCGAATTTGAAGAGGCGGTGAAGCGGACGTTCATTGAACATCCCGGCGTGATCCGCGGCCACTCGCATTTAGGCGATGGCGCTGAAGCCAGCATCGTCGGAACACTCTCCACGCGCCGCGATACCGACATGGTGATGCCCAGTTACCGCTGCCACGGTTATCCGATCGTTCTCGGCACGCCGTTGCGCAAGATGATGGCGGAGGTGTTTGGCCGCAAGGACGGCCTGTGCCATGGGTTTGGCGGATCGATGCACTTGGCCGATCCATCCCGGCATTTCCCCGGTACTTCGGGAATCATTGGTCAAAGTATCGCCCACGCCACTGGCGCTGCGCTTACTGCGCAGGTGAAAAAGACCGGACAGATCGTTTACTGCTTCTTTGGTGATGGCGCTTCGAAGCAGGGCGCATTCTACGAGTCGCTAAACATGGCGGCCGTGTGGAAGCTCCCCATCGTCTATGTTCTCGAGAACAATCAATATCAGGCGTACACGCACTTCAGCCTGGAAGATGCCAACGCCGCGGCAGGCGATCCGTTGTCGAAAAAAGCTGAGGCCTTCAGCATTCCAGGCACCACCGTTGATGGTACCGATCCCGTCGCAGTCCATAAGGTTGTGGCGAAAGCCGCCGACCGTGCCCGTTCTGGAAAAGGCCCAAGCCTGGTCGAAACCAGCTTTTACCGGCTCAGCGCTCACGGGAATGTAATTACCGTTCCGCCGCTGCCGACTCAATTTCCCGAGCATGAGGCGATCGGGGTCTACGGCAATCGAAAAGAATTCGAGCTGTGGAAGGCGAAAGACCCGGTCAAACTCTTTCGCGCGCGCTTGCTGAAGACTGGCACGCTGACCGAGGCCGCAGCCAAGCGTATCGAGTCCGCTGCCCGCACCGAGGTTGAGGATGCCGTACAGTTCGCCTTGAAAAGCCCGCTGCCCGCGCCGGAAGAGGCGCTCGAATACGTTTACGCATAGGAGGGAACATGGCGCGAGAAATGATGTACGGGGATGCGATCGCAGCGGCCATCATCGAAGAAATGCAGCGCGATCCCAGCGTAGTTTTTTATGGCCAGAATATGGCGATGACCGAGCGCGATCCTATGCTGAAGAAGTTCGGCAAGGAGCGGGTGCGCCTCGCGCCGATTTCGGAAACCGCTGAAATCGGCATCGGCATTGGCGCGGCTATGACCGGATTGCGCCCGATCGTTGAGCTGTGGATGAGCGAATTCATGCTCGTCGCCTTCGACCAGGTCATCAACGAAGCGCCTCGTCTGCGCTACATGTCAGGCGGGCAAGTGAGTGTTCCGCTGGTGCTCAAAGCCGGCTACGGTTTCTGCGCGGGATGGGCCGGCCAGCATTCCAACTGCATTTATCACACGATGATGGGCATTCCCGGTTTGAAGGTCGTCGTGCCGTCAACTCCGGCCGATGCCAAGGGTTTGATGGCTGCAGCCATTCGCGACGATAACCCCGTCGTGTACTTGCATCCTTATATGCTCACGCTCGATAAAGGCGAAGTGCCGGATGGCGAATACGTCGTGCCGCTCGGAGTGGCTGATATCAAGCGTGCAGGAAACGACGTGACCATCGTGGCGACCGGTTGGATGGTGAAGAAAGCGCTCGCCGCCGCTGAACGACTCGCGGCCGAGAAGATCAGCGCTGAGGTGATCGATCCCCGCACGCTTGCGCCGCTCGATGTCCCGACAATTCTCAAATCTGTGAAAAAGACCGGACGAGTTGTGCTCGTGGACCAGGCGCCACGGCATTCCTCCGCCGCTGCGGTCATTGCAGGTGAAATCGCGGAGCATGCTGTGGGGCATTTGCGTGCGCTCCGCATGGTAACGGCTCTCGATACGCCCATCCCTTACAGCGAGCCGCTGGAGAATTATGTGGTTCCGAATGAAGACAAGATCATTGCCGCAGTGAAATCGGTGCTGGCACACGAGGCAGCCGCCGCGTGAGAAGCACAATGCAGAGCAATGTTGAGTTGCTGGCTTCTTACTGGACCATTTCCTGCGGACTGCCGCATACCGACGAAGAATACAGCCCCTTCGATTTCAGGGACCGCGTGGAATCGGCTTCGAGAGCAGGTTTCACAGGTTTTGGAATCTGGCACGCCGATCTTGAACGCGTCTTGCGCAAGTACACGATCGAGGAAATGAAACAGATTTTCGATGACAACGGCATCAGGCACATCGAGCTGGAATTCCTCGGCGACTGGTTTCTCGACGGCAAACGAAAAGAGCAATCTGATATTCGCAAAGAGTTATTGCTCGATGCTGCCGAGGCTTTGCAAGCGCATCACGTGAAAGTCGGGGACTTCAGGAACCAAACCACTCCCATGGATCGCCTGACCGAAACTTTCGGCGAGTTGTGCGCCGACGCGGCAGAGTGCGGAACGAAAGTGGGTTTCGAGCTGATGCCGTTCTGCATGATTCCAACTCTGGAGGATTCACTCAAGCTTGTGCAAGGCGCCGGCGCGAGTAATGGCGGCATTTGCCTGGACGCGTGGCACCTCGTGAAGATGAAAGTTCCGTACGATGACCTGCGCCGAATTCCATCGCAATACATCACCAGCGTCGAACTGAACGACGGCACGTTTGAATGTCCCTGGAGCCTGCACGAAGATACGGTGAACCATCGCCGATTTTGTGGCGAGGGAGAATTCGACGTGAAAGGGTTCATCGCAGCGGTGCAAGAGGCGGGATACCGCGGCCCCTGGGGCATCGAAGTGCTCTCAGAAGAAGCGCGAAAATGGCCGCTCGAAAAATTAACGAGTCATGCCTTCGAAACCACGATGGCACAGTTCAGCGGCGAGTCCGCAGCGTCACACGGCTTGTTGGCGGATCGTACGGACGAAGGACCATCCCTGGCAGGCGCAAAAGCTCAAAGCCATCGGGAGACTGGCCGCCGCCGGCATAGCCCACGAAATTAACATACCGATCCTGTTCGTCGCGACGATGTTCGCTTCATCGAGGCCGCATGGCCCTGCCAACTTCGAAGCGATCACACTTGGAGAACATCGCCTTCGCGCGCGACCGCTTCGTAAAGAACTGGATTGACGAAGAAGCCGATGAAGAGCCGCGAAATTAGTCCGGCGACGATAACGATGGCAAACGGTTTTTGCGTATCGGAACCGATGCCAGTCGAGAGCGCGGCGGGAAGCAGGCCCAGGCACGCTACCAGGGCGGTCATCATGATGGGACGCAGCCGCAGAAGGGAGGCTTCTCGCGTTGCGGCGTGAATGTCCATTCCTTCCAGTCGCAACTTATTGATATACGAAACCAGAATGACAGCCGTCTCAACTGAAACACCAAGAAGGGCAAGCAGCCCCAGGACCGATGAAACACTGAAGGGAGTGTGGGTAAGCTTAAGTGCGATCAAAGCTCCGACCGGCTCCGTCATGACTACGTCGAGCGCAATGCTCACCGGAAATTTAAAGTTCCCGTACAGTGCAAAAAGGATCATGAAGATGAGCACGATGGCCAGCGAGCCGATGACATACATCTGCGATTTTGCCTGGAGAAACTGACTGTACTCGCCGCCCCACGTCATCCAATAGCCTTGCGGAAGCTGGACGGCTTTGTTCACCGCAGCTTGTCCGTCGCGAACCGCGCGCTCTAAGTCGCGGCCTTCAATGCTGTATTGCACGCCGATGTAACGGGAATTATTTTCCCGATAGATAAACGATGCTCCGTTGCCCTGATGAATATCTGCGAGCTGACTGAGTGGAATCTGCTGCCCATCGGGGGTGCCGACCAACAGATTACCGATCTCGTGCTGGCTACTGCGAAACTGTGGCTGCATGCGGACTACGAGATCGAAGAGTTTCTCCCCTTGAATTACCTGGGTGACGGCTTGCCCGCCTACCGCTGCCGAAATCACCGCTTCGACATCGGCGACATTGATTCCATAGCGCGCGATCTTGTCACGATCGACATCGATGAGCAGGCTGGGCTGACCGAGTTCGCGAACCACGGTGAGGTCCGTGAACCCGGGCACGCGGGAGAGAACATTCTTGATTTGAATGGCCTTGTCCTGCAACACATTCAAATCACCGCCGTAAACCTTAACTGCCAGCGAACTCTTCAACCCGGTTAACGCTTCGTCAACGGCATCTTCTGCGGGCTGAGTGTAGTTGAAGATGATTCCGGGAAATGTCGTCAACTTCTTGTTGATAGAGGCAATCAGCTCATCTTTTTTACTAATATTCCCATTCCACGATTTGTCCTTGTATGGCTTTAGCCCGACGTAGAACTCGCAATTAAAAAAGCCGGTGGAGTCGGTGCCGTCATCGGGCCGTCCGAGTTCGGACGCGACGACCGTGACCTGCGGATAAGACATCAGGATGGCGCGGATTTGCGGAGCGATCTGGCTGGCTTCCTCGAAAGAGATCGTATAAGGCATGGTGGCCCTAACCCAGAGTGCGCCTTCATCTAGATGCGGCATGAATTCGCCGCCAATGAAGGGAACGAGCAACAGCGTTGCTCCAAAAATCACGGCAGCGATGACGAGCGTTGTTTTTGGCCGGGAGAGCGCCCAATCGAGCTGCCTGGCATATTTTTCTTTCATCCATTCGTAGGCACGGTTGGGTTTTTCGCGCACGCCGCTTTTGAACCAATAAGACGCGAGGACCGGAACTAAAGTGAGTGTGAGTATCAGGGCGCCGATCAATGCGAACGACATTGTTTCGGCCATGGGGTGAAACAGCTTTCCGGATGGACCTTTGAGAGCATAGATCGGAAGATATCCCGCAAGAATGACAGCGACGGAATAGAAGATCGGGCGGTCGACATCTTTTGC
>DATIYR010000202.1:0-4252 GCA_035517535.1 Terriglobales bacterium | reverse complement strand
AAAGTCTTACACGTCACTGGCGCGAATTCTCCGCAACATGGGTGTGGATAAAATTCTGGCGAACTTTCCCGCGGAAAAACGTCAGGATTTAAGCAGCTTGCCGCCGGAGCAGCTTGCAGCCGAATACATCGAGGACACAGCTCTGCAGCTTGCGGGGGCAAAACTGAAATCGGCAGAAGGCCAGCCGCAAAAAATTCTGATCGAAGAAGAAGTCGTCCGAGTTTTGGCGCGCAGTTTAAAAGCTACGCACATGGCGGACCGGCTGGCGCAGAAGCTTGCGAAGTTCATCTCGGATTTTTCTGTGCCACCCCATTTGCAGGAAAAAATGCGCGAAGAGTTGCACTGGAGCACTCTGAATCCCAACAAGAGGTATGACCGCCTCATCGCGATCAAGCACTTCTCCGCGCTCGATTTCCGGCGGCTTTTAGATCTGGCGAAAGAGTTAATGAAATTGCGCGAGATGGACCGCGTGAACACGCTGGCCAGGCACTATTTCGAATTTCTTGACGAGAACGGCGAAATCGAAATAACCGAGCTCAGCCGCGCGCCAGAGCTGATCCGCAGCATTCCCCTGGCGCAAGGCGATTTCGCCAACAAAACTGCCGAGCGGCTGGGCAAGGCCTTGTTGCGCGAAGATGTCTCGGAGGTGATTCACGCGCAAGCGGCGACAGCGTTGACCGTACTCGCGCAGTCGGTTGCTTCATTTGAAAGCTTTCAGGATGTGCTGACAATTGGCGGCTATCTCGAAAAATCAGCAAACCGCGATCCAGGGAAGCACAAGAAATGTTGCAGTAATAATTTGAGCCGGTTGCTTCCAACCTCCGCGATCGAGCGCATCGTCGAACTGTTCCTGCAACGCGACTCTGGTTGGGGCAAGAACGCGGTCACACTGCTTCGATTCTCAGCTCCGGCAAGCATCGAAAGCGTGTTTAATCATTTGATCAACGAATCCGACGCAAGAAATCGCTTGGCGTTGGTGCGGCTTATCGGGCAACTTGGCAAAGGAAGCATCGAAGTTGCTTATAAGTATTTGAAAGACGAACGCTGGTACGTGGTCAGAAATATCTGCGGCGTCCTCTCAGAACTTAAGGATCCGGACCTGGCGGAACATATTGCACCTGCACTCGAGCATGCCGATCCCCGAGTGCAGCAGGCTGCGCTTAAAGCGATCATTCACAGCCGCACGGTGCTGGCGGCCCCGGTTCTGGCGGCATCGCTCGCCAAACTTGCGCCTAACGTTCTGGATGAGGCGCTGAACGAATTAATGTTTCTGAGGCATGTGAAGTCGATTGAAGGTCTGGAAACGTTGATTCGCAGTAGCAGGGGAAATTCTGCTTCCGTGAACAAGGCGGTTCAGGTGCTCGCGAACATCGATGACGATGAAGCTATCGAAGTCCTGTCCAAACTGCTTCGCGACGATGGAGTCGACCACGCAGCACGGCGGGCAGCGCTGCGCGCGCTTTCGACAAACCGGTCGACTCTGGCCAGCCAACTACTCAAGGATTTCGCGGCCACAAAAGATCCTCTGGCGGCGGAGGTTGCCGCAATACTCAAGAAGGCGGCAGCCGCGAAATAGCGATTCGTCTTCCATTACAGAGACACACAGCCACCAAGAACACAAACCAGATAATCAGTCGCCTCTGATTCTGCAGAAATCTTTTCCTCAGAGTCTCGAGATCACGTTCGTGTTCTCTTTATGCGGTCTCCTGCGGACGAGGACTCTTAGAAAACCGAGCTCTGCGCGCTGGCCCGGTCGCGCGTCTTGAAATCCTTCAACGTCAGTTCAAGGCCGCCGAGCTCAGGATGCTCATTGTGGCCAACTGTGAACGCGACGTCCAGCAAGTCACCCGGCAGCAATTGATCGCTTTGCGCGCGCTCTGCCAATCGCCAGCCAACCGCGCTATATGTGAGAGACCGGCGCCAACCATTGGCGGCTTGTGCAGGAGAAAGTTTGAGCCGGACGTGCTTCTCCTTGAGGAATTTGGGAGGAGCAGTCAAACGTGTTTGCCTGGCGCAGAAGATCGGTTCGTGATGTCCGGCGCCGAAGGGTTCCAATTTCTGCAAAGCCTCAAACAGCTCGGGAGTGATCGACTCCAGCGCCAGTTCTGTTTCGATATTCAATACCGGTTCGAGGTCTGCCAACGTCAGTCGCGTGCGCGCATAAGCTTCGACTTGGGTTCGAAATTCACCCACACTCGCCGATGGCAATGACAATCCCACAGCGTGCGAATGCCCGCCGTAACGGGTAAACAAGTGGGAACAAGATTCGAGCGCATTCAACAGATGAAAGGGCGCAATTGATCTGCCTGAGCCGTGCGCCTCGTCGCCGTCGGTGGAAATTACAATCGCCGGCCTGCCATATCGCTCGACGACGCGCGTCGCCGTGATGCCGATAACGCCACGGTGCCAACCTTCACCGTCGATCACCATGCAATACGAATCGCGCAGCGCGGTATCTTCCTCTAGCCGATGCTCAATTGCATCCACGATGCGGCGCTCTTCTTCCTGGCGATCGCTGTTCAGCTTATCGAGTCGAAGAGCGATCTCTCGAGCACGATTTGGATCTTTGACGGTGAAGAGATCAATAACGTCCCCGGCAATATCCATGCGGCCCGCAGCATTGATCCTCGGCGCGATGCGAAATGCCACTTCTTCGGAGGTAAGCGACTTGCCGCCGAGCTGCGCGACTTCGAGCAACGCCTTCAGTCCGGGATTCACGGCCGTGCGCAAAGCTCTGAGACCCAGGCTTGCGATGACTCTGTTTTCGCCAAGCAGCGGGACCGAGTCGGCAACGGTTGCGATTGCCGCGATTTTCAGGAATGAGAGCAGCAACTGAGATTGGTCACGGTGCCGCAAGCGTTTCGCGATCAACGCTTGCGCGATCTTGAAAGCAATTCCGGCACCGCAGAGCGATTTGCAGGGATATTCGCATCCCGGCTGATTGGGATTCACCACAGCGTAAGCGTGCGGCAAGCCATCGGGCCCGGGCAGGTGATGATCGGTGATGATGAGATCGACGCCTGCTCGGCCGGCACTCTCAGCGGCAGCAAACGCGCGCGTGCCGGAATCGACGCTGATCACGAGCCGAATGCCCGCTGCCGCCGCGCGTTCAATTACGTCTCCACGCAAATCGTAGCCTTCGCGGATTCGATGCGGCACGTGAAAATCCACCGTTCCACCGCAGCGCTCGATGACAGTTTTGAGAATTACGACCGCGCTTGTGCCGTCGACATCGTAGTCGCCGTAAACGAGGATTTGCTCTTTGCGTTCGATCGCGGCTTCGATGCGCTCGATTGCCGCTTTCATTCCGGTCATTAGATAAGGCGAGTGAAGCTGATCGAGTGAAGGGGAAAGAAAATGAGTTGCGGAGTCGGCATCGCCAATTCCGCGAGGGAGCAACAGGGCTGCAATTGTTTTGCTAAGTTCAGCGGAGTTGCGCAACAGTGGAGCGATCTCGTGCGCAAGCGCCTGGGCACGGGCCGGGTCAGATTGTCGGAAATTCCAGCGCACGGCTTCTTAATGAAAAATCAGGGCTCGTCGTCGGCGCTGCCGCCAGAGCCATCGATGGCAATACCACCGAAATCTTCGGAAACTTCCATCAGCCGCTGGTAGTGGTCGTACCACTCGGTGGAAACTTCATACACCATCATCACGCCCTGAAAGGCAAAGCCCAGTTGCACGAATCCGGTCTTGCCCAGGTAAGTGCGCAGCCAGCGCGCGTCTTCGAGGTCTTCGTCGCTCGAAAATTCGGCGTTGCCGAGCCGCTCGATCATCGAATCCAGCTCTTCTTTTTCGAGCGTCCACGAGTCCATGGTGAGAAACGGGGATCCGGCCGACTTGGCCAGCTCCACAAAATCCTTCCAGCCTTCGGCGGCATCTTCGCCCGGCTTCCACATCACGGTCTGCACCTCTTCGTGATCGATGTAACCGGGAAAGCGGCGCATGCCATGG
The DNA here is from genome assembly GCA_035517535.1 of Terriglobales bacterium. Lineage (GTDB taxonomy): Bacteria > Acidobacteriota > Terriglobia > Terriglobales > Acidobacteriaceae > Gp1-AA145. Next base: position 301 of record DATIYR010000202.1, on the reverse strand, counting down.
CCCTCGATGAAGGCGACCATGTCGTCTTTCAATGTCGTCAAATTGTCGGGGAGATTGGACATCGCTTGGAGCATTGTAAGCCTAAGGGCCGTCAGCCGTCAGCTTGCAGCCGCCAGTGGTTCATGGGCCATCATCATCGGTCGTTCATCGCGGTACTTGGGTGGGCTTTTTTGAAATCCCAACTTGCCTCGGTGGCTTTTCTCCGTGAAACTTCGTGCACTCTGTGGTTTGGTTTTTAAAAGCTCAAACACAGAGAACACAGTGGTACACAGAGACACGCCGCAGAGGAACGCACCTCGAG
>DATIYR010000201.1:0-4544 GCA_035517535.1 Terriglobales bacterium | reverse complement strand
ACGTACGGTGCGTTTGCGAGCGCCGGCATCGATTCGATTGGCAAATAAAAATCGGGAGGCGTGCTTGAAAGGCGGTCACCGTAAAAGCCCTCGGGAGCGATTCCCGTGATAATCACCGGTTTGGTATTCACATAAAACGTGTTGCCCACAACTGCTGGATCGGCCGTGTAGCGCTGCTTCCAGGTTTCATAGCTCATCACTGCCGTGGCCGGCGCGCCTTGATTATCGTCGGCGTCGGAGAGCAGCCTTCCAACCGTGGGCTTCAGTCCAAAAGTTCGAAAGTAATTTCCGGAGACGAATTCGCCCATGACCGATCTCGCACTCTCCAGAGTTCCTCCACGGCGAACAATGATCGGCCGGTACTCGAATCCCGCCTGTATCGCCGCGAGTTCCTGGAATTCCGGAGCGTTTTTCTTTATTTGCTGATACGTTTCGAGGGAAAAAAGTGTGTAGTCGCCATCGCCGGGAGTTCCGTACCCCACGCAGCAGTTGTTGTTATTGCCGAGTCTGAGGAGTGATTTCGGATCTGCCACGGGCAGGTTCTTTATCAGGACAGCGTTCACGAGCGTGAAGATCGCCGCATTGGCGCCGATGCCGAACGCTAGCGTGAGCAGGGCAGTTGCCGTAAAACCCGGCGTCTTTCTTAATTGCCTGAAGGCGAAACGCACATCTTGCATCCATCCAGTCATTGTTCTTTCCTCACTCGTATCTCAACGCCACCATTGGATCAACCTTCGCGGCGCGGTAAGCCGGGATGATGCTTGCGCAGAGCGCCACGATTGCGAGCACTACAGCCACGGCAAGAAACGTGATCGGGTCGGCTGGCTTCACTCCGTACACTAGGCCCGACATCACGCGCGCAAGTGCCAGCGCTCCAATCGCGCCGAGCGCGACACCTACAAACGTCGGGCGCAGACCTTCGAGCACGATCATGCGAAGCACGTCCCGCAACGTTGCGCCCAGGGCGAGGCGAATTCCGATCTCCTGCACGCGGCGTTTCACGCTGTAGGACAAAACGCTATAAATTCCGATTGCCGCTAGAATGAGCGCGAGTGCGGCGAATGCAGCCAGAAGCAGCAGATCGAAGCGGCTTGGCGAGAGCGAATCGGAGACCCAGTCATCCATAGTGCGGACGTCGCTCACGGGAATATCGCGATCGATTTCATGCAGCACGTCAATCACAGCCGGAGCGATGCTGGTCGGATTTGAATTGGTCCGTGCGACCAGGGTCATCGGGTACGAACCCCATGCCTCGCCGGCAGGAGCGGTAATTTGGGCGAGAGGCAGGTAAAGCGCGGCTGCCGGACGAGTCTGGTTCAGGCCGTCGGTTTTGACATCGCCGATCACTCCGATAATTTCACGCGCGACGCCGGGGAAAAACGTAAGCGTGATGTGCCTCCCGATGGGATCTTCGTGTGGCCAAAGTTGCCGGGCGAGCGACTGGCTGATGAGAATTACCGCCGGCCGCCCCGCCACGTCACCGCTGTCGAAGTCGCGGCCCCTCAGGATGGGAATGCGAAGCGCGCTGGTGTATCCGGGCGTGATGACGGCCACGTCGACTTCGGGCTGCTCTGACATGGGCACAACCGGACGCCCTTCAACCGTGATCGGCTGGTGCGAACCATTTGGGCCGAGCGGGAGATCGTCAATCGCGCCTGCAGAGATCACGCCGTGCAAACCACGCACTCGTTCGAGCACGCGGTCGAAGAAATTCACCTCGAGTTCCGGCTGGGCGAAGGTGGTACGAGACGTGGCAACGGTTGCAGTAAGAACACCGTGTGATTGAAATCCGGGATTGACCTCGCGCAAATTCTGAAAGCTGCGGATCATCAACCCGGCGCCGATCAGCAGGACGAGCGAGAGTGCGACTTCAACTACCACCAGTGCGCTGCGCGTGCGATTTCCGCCCGAATCGGAGTCAGTCCTTCCTAAGCCTTGTTTGAGGGCCTGATTCGTATTTGTTCGGGTCAAAAGCAGCGCCGGGAAAATTCCCGAGAAGATGCCCGTCAGAAGGGCTATAGCGGCGGTGAAGGCAAGCACCTTGGCGTCAATACTGGCGTTGGCGGAATGCGGGACGCGATCGGCGAGGAACGCCATAATCAAGCGAATGCCGAAGTGCGCATAGCTCAACCCGAGCGCGCCCCCGAGCAACGCCAGCAGCACGCTCTCGGTCAGAATCTGCCGCAGCACGCGGGCTGAACTCGCTCCCAGTGCGGTGCGAATCGCCACTTCTTTTTGGCGGCTGAAAATTCTTGCCAGCGAAAGGTTCGCGACGTTGACGCACGCGATCAGCAGAATGAACCCGACTGCGCCCAGCAGCACCAGCAGCGCCGGTCGAACACTGCCGACCAGATCCGCCTGCAGTGGCAGTACAATCGCGCCCCAGCCTTTGTCGTCCTGCGGATACTCTTGTGCCAGACGGCTGGAAATTGTGCTCATCTCCGCCTGCGCCTGTTGCACATCAATACCGGGCTTGAGGCGGGCGATTACCAAGTAGTTGTGGTTGGCACGAACTAGCTTCTCCTGGTCGGTCCACGCCATCGGGACCCACATCTGCGCGAAATCCGGGAAGCGGAAGCTGGCCGGCATGACTCCCGCAACCAGATAGTTCGTGCCATCGAGGGTTATGTTGTGGCCGACGATTTCGGGTTTCGCTCCGAAGTGCTCCTGCCAGAAGCGATAGCTGAGAAGAACCACGTGCGAATTTCCCGGCTGCTGTTCTGCGGCAGAAAAAAGCCGACCCAGTATGGGTTCAACTCCGACTGTGTCAAAGAAATCTGCGGAAACAGAATTGGCATCGACTTGCTCGGCCTGGTTGCCGCCGGTGAGCGTCATCGTGCGATAACCGTAGATCGCCATATGCTCGAAGACGTGGTTCTGTTTTTGCCAATCGAGAAAATTCGCGGGAGAGACCGAAAATGTCGTCATACCCGGAAAACTGGATTGCGGAGGCGTGTGCCAGATTCGCATCAGCCGACCGGGATTTTTGAACGCGAGCGGACGGAGCAAAACGCCATCCACGACGGAAAAGATTGCCGTGTTCGCTCCGATGCCGAGCGCAAGCGTGATCACGGCGACTGCGGCAAAGCCTGGGCTCTTGCGAAATTGCCGCACTGCATAGCGAAAATCTTGCAGCAAGCCGGTCATAATTTCCTCACTCGTACCTCAGCGCCACCATGGGATCGACCTTCGCCGCGCGGCGGGCAGGGATGAAGCAGGCGAGCAGCGCGACGAGACACAACGAAATGGCCACTGCTCCAAATGTGACGGGATCGGTCGGTTTAATCGCAAACAGCAGGGTGTTCATTAATTGCGTTAACCCCAGCGCTGCCACAACTCCGATCGCAACTCCCGCCAAGGTCATGGTGATGCCGTCACTGAGCATCAGACGCAGCACGTCAAACCGTTGTGCTCCTAGTGCCATGCGAACGCCAATTTCCCGCGTGCGCTGTCCCGTCAAATACGACAACACTCCGTAAATTCCTATGCTTGCCAACAGCAAAGCCAGCGCTGCGAATGCGCCCAGCAGAACAAACGCCAAGTGCTGGCTGGCGATGGAGCGCGCGACGAGGTCTTCTTCGGACTCGTTTCCTGACATGATCGTCTGATCGTTGTCAGCCGTGACCTGCTTGCGGATGTTCTGGAATGCTGCTTCCGGTCCTAGCGGCGATCGGAACCGCACGTACACGGTTGCTCCTCCTTGGGCAGCACCTTTCAGGAACAGGTCGGAGCCTTGCATCGCCGAAAGGTAGAGTTGAGCGTGCAGCGGCCGTCTCGGATCGTCTGCGAGTCCGAATTGGCTGACGTGAGCAACCACACCGACGATCGTGAGCGGAATCCAGGTTCGTTGCGTTGGATTATTATCGAAGTCGAGAATGCTGAGGTGTCTTCCAACGGGATCTTGCCCGGGAAAATATTGCCGAGCGAAGCTATCGTCGATGACCGCGACGCGGGCGGACTGCTCGCTGTCGGCGTCGTTGATGAAACGACCGCGCAGCAGCGGGATTCTCATTGTTCTCAAATATTCGGGCTCAACCGTGTAGGAGAGAGCCCATGGCAGATCAGCCTGTCGCGCCGGCAGCTGTTGTCCCTCAACCAGAAAGCTTTCCTCCTGGTCCCCCTCCATCACATGCGCTCCCCAACTCAGGGACACCGATTCGACACCCGGCACAGCGCGGATTATTGAGTCAATACGCCGATAAGCGGCGCGGATCGCCGCTGGAGATTGGCCGGCCAGAGAAGGCGGTGGGTAAACACCAAAGTTGATGACGTTGTGCGGGTCAATACCAGGATCGACGGTCCACAGCTGCATTAGCGTGCGGAGCATCAATCCCGCGCCTACGAGCAGCACCATCGCCATCGCCATCTCACCCATAACGAACACCGCTTGCGCCCGCGAACGCGCGCCGGAGATGGCGCGCCCAGCATCTTTTAATGTGTCACTAACATTTTTGCGAGAAGCCCGAAGCCCCGGCACCATACCAAAAGCTATTCCCGTAAGCATCGAGATGATTAACGCGAACAGCAGAACTCGCACGTCCAGT
>DATIYR010000200.1:0-5185 GCA_035517535.1 Terriglobales bacterium | reverse complement strand
GCGCAGTGCGGGCACGGCTCGTTCGCCACACGCCACCAGCATGGAAATTCCCAGCTCACCCTCACTCAACGAGTTCAGGCTCCGAACGAGCTCGTCTATTTCCTGGAGGGAGAGGTCTCGAAACCGATTTTTCGACTCCTTTTCCAGCACTCAGCCTTACCTTGCCGCAAAGCATCGCAACGCAGACTCATACAGCTGCGGCTATCGCTTCCATTCTTGGATAAACGGAGCGTCCGGCATATTTCGCACTCCGCCCAAGTTCCTTCTCGATTTCGAGCAAACGGTTGTACTTGGCGACGCGTTCACCCCGGCATGCTGAACCTGTCTTGAGCTGCCCGACACCGGTAGCCACTGTGAAATCGGCAATGGTAGTGTCGTCCGTCTCGCCTGAACGATGTGAGACCACACAGGTGTAGTTGTTCTGCTTCGCCATCTCGATGCACCGCAAAGTCTCGGTTACAGTCCCGATCTGATTGAGCTTAATCAGAATGGAATTGGCGACTTTTTCCTTAATCCCTTTGGCGAAGATTTCGGGATTGGTCACGAAAATGTCATCCCCAACGAGTTGCGCCTGGTTTCCGAGTTTTGTGGTTAGTTTTTTCCAACCCGCCCAATCGTCTTCGGCGAGCCCATCTTCAAGGGAGGGAATGGGGTACTTCTGCAACCAACTTGACCACAGGGCAATCAACTCGTCGGAACTCTTCCGCGACTGATCAGATTTCCGGAAGACATAGTAGCCATTTTCGTAGAACTCACTTGCTGCGGGATCGAGATTGATTGCGATGTCCTGCCCAGGCTTGTACCCGGCTCTCTGGATAGCGGAGAGAATTAATTCCACCGGCTCTTCGTTCGAGCGCAACCGAGGAGCAAATCCTCCTTCATCGCCTACGCTGGTTTCATATCCCTTCTCATTCAAGACCTGCTTGAGAGTCTGAAAAGTTTCGGACGCTGCGCGCAATGCCTCACTGAAGCTGGGAGCTCCGAGTGGCACGATCATGAATTCCTGGAAATCAACATTGTTGTCGGCGTGTCTTCCGCCGTTTAGAACGTTTAACTGAGGGACAGGGATCACGTATTCGCCATGCGGCGAGAACTGTCGATAAAGCGGGATTCTCTTTTCGGCCGCAACTGCTTTGGCCGCGGCTATCGAAACCCCCAGAATTGCGTTTGCACCAAGTTTGGCTTTGTTAGGGGTGCCATCAAGCGCAATCAGCTTTTCATCGAGCGCCTTCTGGTCTGCCGCATTGAAACTCTTCAGAGCGGGTTGAATCGTATCGATAACGTTGTGAACGGCCTTTTGTACGCCCTTTCCTTTGTAGCGATTTTTGTCGCCATCTCTTAGCTCAACGGCTTCATGCTTGCCGGTTGAGGCCCCGGACGGAATCTTTGCTACCCCGACTGCGCCGCTATCCAGAGTAAGAGCGACTTCTATGGTGGGATTGCCTCGCGAGTCCAGAATTTCCAGTGCGTCAATGCTCTTTATGGTTGACATGATTTCCTCTTTTCTATGATTTCTGACTGCATTTCAAACCGAACCGGTCTTGAGTACCGTAATCAAATCCTTCTCGACAACTTTTGGAAATGCCAAAGCCTGAATTCGCCCGACAGTTTCATCGACGTCATATGGAAACGACTTCAACTCAAATTTTCCTTTGTCCCATACGGCATAGCATGCGTCCGGCTTGCCCGTTTTCGGTTGTCCCAAACTTCCCGGATTTACGACCATACGACTTCCCACATGACGAATAAATGGAGTGTGAGTGTGCCCAACCAGCAGCACATCTCGGTCTACGTGGTTCAGTTCAAGAGGCCACTCTTTCGAGTCTTCAGGACAGTAGCCGTACAGCGGGTCAGATGGCTTCGCATGGCAAAGATAGAAACGTGTATTGCCTCTCTTCAGTTCCATATGGAGCGGTAACTGGCGAAGATAGTCCTTCTGAGCTGCATCGAGAACAGAAGCCGTGTAAAGACGGGTGACTTCCGCCATCTTTTGATATCGTGGCGTGCATCGGGGATCTTCTTCGTAGGCGATCGAGTGATCGTGGTTTCCGCGGACCGCTGCGGCCGCGTTCTGTTTAACAAACTCAACTACGGGGCCGGGCTCCGGACCATAGTTGACTAGGTCGCCGAGTACCCAGAGCTCATCGTACTGCTCAGGCAAAGAGCGCAATGCTTCATAGTTCCCATGCAGGTCGGAGATGATGACGACTTTCACGCGATCCTCTCACCGCAGCAGCGAACTCACATCAGAACGCTCGAATCGCATATATATGACCTCGCGCCCAGGCGAAATTCAACAGGAACAACTTGTCCTTCCGGATTGGTTGCCGGGCCATAACTCTGTGACAAACCCGGGTTGCACAACCCGCTTGTCAGGAGTTATCAGCTGCTCCGGCTAAAGAGATTTGGAACAGCGGTTGAAGGCGAACTCCTTCACCGATACTTCTGTGATTAGTACAACAAACCGATGTGTTGAAGTCAAACGGTTGCGTTACACAGCCTTGTGATGAGAATCACTTGCCCCTGCCGCTCAGTTGTGTTTGAATACTCGCGAGCAATGGAGTTTTGCTCTCCCTGTTCCACTCAGGGAAAACCGCCGACGCTCTTGGGCTGCGGCTGATGACTCCTCCCAAATCCTTGAAACACAGATTGCAAGGACCTGACATGGGAGGACGTTCCCGCCAAATGGAAACTATTGCTATACCTGGGCAGCAAAGCCGGGGTGCAGCATTATCGCTCGCTACAACGGCATGGTCTGCCGCTGCGCCATCGCTACAAACTATTCCTTTCCATGCAGTGGCAATCGGTTGCTTCCGTCATTCCGAGGCGATCCCATGATCCAGGCGATCTCTTACAACGCGCTGCAGATTTTGTTTGTTCTAGCCTTTGCTCCGTTGTATGCCGGGGTTCTGGCCCGCCTTAAAGAGATTGTGCAAAGCAAGCGCGGGCCCAGCGTGTTTCAGCCATATCGCGACATCTGGAAGCTGTTCCATAAGGATCAGGTTATCTCGGAGCAAGCCACTTGGATCTTTCGCATCACGCCTTACGTTGTTTTCGTCGTACCGATCTTCGTCACCATTCTGATTCCAGTGTTGACCGACTACCCGCTCGTGTTCGCTTTCATGGGAGACATGTTGGCGGGTGGATTCTTTCTGGCGCTTGGCGGATTCTTTGCCGCGCTCGCAGCGGTGGACACAGGAAATCCCTACGGTCCCATGGGCGCGAGCCGGACCCGTATGGTAGGTTTCCTGGCGGAGCCGGTCTTCATGATTGTGTTCTTCACCGTATCGTTCGTCGCGCAATCGACGATTCCGTACATCGTGCAGCAAAAGTGGGTTGCCAATGCGGGGGCATTTTTCTCCCCGGCACACGTTCTGTTACTGATCGCGTTTCTCATGCTGATTCTCGCTGAAGGTGGACGGATTCCCGTCGATAATCCTTCCGGTCATTTCGAACTGGCGATGATCGATGAATCAAAAGGGCTGGAATATTCGGGACAAGGGGCCGCGATGATGAAATGGGGCGGCGAAATGAAGTTCCTTGTTCTGACGTGCATCTTTCTAAACGTGTTGGTTGCACCGTGGGGATTGGCGCATGGGCATTCGCCGGCGGCTGCTTTAGCCGCTATTCCAGAAATCCTGTTCAAGATCTTTTTGTTCTCGCTTGTACTAGTTGTGATCGAGACTTCGCTGGCCAAGCTCCGACTTTTTCGGATTAGCGAGTTTCTAGGCGCAGCCTTCATCATCGCGGTCGCCGCTATGGTCACGAGTATTTTCCCCGGAGGATAACTGATGTCGACGTCCGTATTGGACGCCCTAAACACGTTATGCGCGGGACTGATCCTGATCTCTGCGTTTGGCATGGTAGCGACGCGGCAGGTTCAGGGGGTGGTGCGTTTCTTCATCTCCCAGTCAGTGCTGCTGACCCTATCATGCTGTCTGCTGGGGTACAGTCAGCACTCTGCAGAGCTCTTCGCCCTCGGGGCTATCACGCTTGGCGCTAAAGTGATCATCATCCCGTGGGTTCTGCGCCGACTGCTGCCTGAGGAACTCTACGAACGGCGTGAAATAACGCAAGCAGTCAATATCCCGGCTTCGCTCCTGTTGGCACTGCTCCTGACTGTCGCTGCAGAGTTCCTCGTCGGTCCTCTTCTCGCGACGACACAGAATTCAGTTATCCGCATGAATCTTCCTATAGGTTTGGCCGGTGTCTTGATCGGCACGTATTCACTGGTGGCACGGCGCGAAGCGATTCCGCAACTGATCGGCATCCTTGCGATGGAAAACGGGACTTTTTTTGCCGGAATTGCCATTGTTCCGCGACTTCCGCTCATTGCCGAGTTGGCCATTGCGGTGGATGTGGCGCTGATTGCGGTCGTGGTTGGCTTGCTGACGCGAACCATTAAAGAAACTTTGGGGACAACAGAGGCCGCCGCGCTAGACGAACTCAAAGAGGAGGCTGCGGCATGGGATTGATGGCCATTCTTGCACTCACGCTACTCGCCGCTCTGCTCTGTTCTCTCATAAGGCAATATGCGTGGGCGATTACAGGCGTGTCAACCTGGGGCTGTCTTGCCCTCGCCGTATACATCGCCGCTGAAGTCGTCCGGCATTCGCGGGTGGTTGGCATTCCCGGCTGGTTTGAAGCTGATGGACTGAGTGCTCTGATGCTGTTGCTGGTTAGTTTTGTACTCGCTCTGGCGGCGGTTTTTGCGCGCGGTTACATGCAACATGGGCACGCTAATGATCGCTTATGGTGGTTCTACGCAAATTACAACCTGCTGTGTTTTGCCCTCCTTGCTGTGCCGTGTTTGGCTGAACCCAATCTGACTTGGGTTGCGGTTGAGCTTGTCACCTTGTTCAGTGTTTTGCTAGTCGGATTCGATCGCACCTCGAATGCGCTTGAGGCCGCATGGAAATTCGCAATGCTCACGATTATGGGTGCGCCCATCGCGCTCCTGGGTTTTTTCACTCTCTTCTGGGCATTTCGTATGGCAACCGGTTTGCGATGGGAGACATGGGACGGACTTCGCCTTGCGGCAGCCTCGCTGAATCCCAACCTGCTGAAGTTTTCGTTCTTGCTCGTCTTCGTGGGCTTCGGCGCCAAATCAGGGCTCGCCCCCATGCATATGTGGCTGCCCGATGCGCACAGTCAGGCACCCACTCCAGTCTGTGCCGTTCTCTCC
>DATIYR010000199.1:0-3646 GCA_035517535.1 Terriglobales bacterium | reverse complement strand
TCAATCGGGCTGATTGATCCCGAAATGGTCACGAAGTTGATGTGATCGCGGCCGACCGTCATGAACGCGACTTTTCGGATGGCATTATTTTCGAAGTGGAACCAGACATCATTCTCGCCCGGCCCGCCATCTTTTTTGTGGTCTCCGCTCACGTGCTCCCAGCCCGCGGCATGATACGCCTGGCGCACCGCGTTCAGGATTCCAGGATCGTACGTAACTCCATTCTGGAAATGGAACCGGTGCACTGACACGCCGTCGACCCCGGCAATCACACGCCGGAGACTGTCGTCATCCTGATCAACTTTCGAGGCGAGAACCAGCATCGAGTGGTCGAATGTGAAATCGCTGTGCGACGACGCGGCTTGAGCCAAGTCCCGGATCGCTTGTGGGATCCAGTCCTGCGACTGAGGCACAGGCTGAGGCTGCGCAAAAAGCGGGCAAATCAAGGCGACAGGAAGCAAGGAGAGCAAGAAACGCGGTAGTTTCACAGAAGACCTCGGAATGGGGATTGACGCTCGAGCGAGGCGTTGGAAAGATAAACCCGATGCTGCCGGGTTAGTTGCGTTCGCGCTCAGGAAATGTGGTCATATTTATGTGACCATAGTCGTGATATAATGACTATCGAAGCGAACTTCTATGAAAGAAATGCCGGCTGGAAAATTCAAGGCCAAATGCCTCGCCGTAATGGATGAGGTCCAGAAGACCGGGGAGCCAGTTCTGATTACGAAGCACGGGAAACCAGTGGCTAAGCTTGTGCCCGCGCCCACTCCTTCCGACGACATCTTTGGCTACATGGCGGCTAAGGTCAAAATCGTGGGAGACATCGTCAGTCCCATCATTCCCGAAGAGGATTGGGAAACGGATTGATCCTCCTGGACACGCACGTTCTGATCTGGATGGCAATTGAACCGGGACGGCTCTCGACCGAGGCACGGCACGCAATTAGTCGTGCGCGGGCCGGCAGCGGCTTGGCGGCCGCGACGATCACGCTTTTAGAGCTGGCCAGAGCGGCGGAGCGCCGCCGCGTCTTAATTCCAGGCAGCGTAGAACAATTCGTTCGCGACTCTGTCGCCTATGTTGTCCTCAAGCCAATGACACCTGAAATCACCGCACTCGCCGTCCGGCTGCCTGCGTCCTATCCTAAAGATCCTGCCGACCGCGTGATTGCCGCAACAGCAATTATCGAAGGCATACCACTGCTGACGTCCGACGAACGAATCCGCGACTCAGGCGTCGTGCAGACGATCTGGTGACGATTCCTTACCTATTGTAAGGAATGGTGGAAAAATGGTATGCTGCAGCTATGCCCGGCGCTACCGTCACCTCGAAAGGCCAAATCACCATTCCCATCCAGGTCCGGATTGCCCTCGGCCTTGACCCCGGTGACCGCGTCGAATTCGTAGAGACCGGCAAAGGCCAATTCGCAATGCTCGCCGCGTCAATTCCTGTGCAAAATTTGAAAGGTTTTATACACAGACCTGCGAAGCCCATCTCGATTGACGAAATGAATGTCGCAATTGCGAAACGCGCCGCACAATTGGATTCGCACAAGCGCAAGAAATGATCGGGCTCGATACCAACGTGATCGTCCGCTACATCGTGCAGGATGATCCCGCGCAGTCCGCAGCCGCGGCAAGGCTATTCGATACTTTTACCGCCGATTTATCAGGATACGTATCCCTGGTTTCAGTCGTGGAACTTGTGTGGGTACTCGAGAGCTGCTATGAGGTCGGCCGTCCAGAGATTGAGGCGCTTATTGAATCTTTGCTGCGCAGCCGAGGCTTGGTCATTGAGCAGGCCGAGCTAATATGGCGCGCGCTGCAGTTGTTCAGCAAAACCAATGCTGAATTCGCGGACTGCTTGATTGAACGCAGTGGGCAGATCGCCGGGTGCGAGTACACGGTGACGTTTGATCGCAGTGCTGCCAAGACCGCCGGAATGCAGCTTTTGAGCTAGCCCTACGGTTTTCTGGGCGGCACGAACCTCTTGCCGCCCCGGAACTCTAGCTTCTTATCTTCCTTGCGCTCGCGTCCCACACCGCCGCAGTCTGCTTGAAGTACGAGTAATTTGCCAAATGGCAGCCCAATGCCGCGTTGTTGCCGAATTCTTCGTTCTCGACGACTTTCTTCCGCGTGCGCACCGCGTCAAAGAAATGCATTTGATGATCGACAACGTCGCTATACCCCTCTGGCACGCCGAACACTTCCGTGGCTTCATCGACCTTCACGTCGTAATAAGGATGCTCTCGCCTGAAGTTGTCTAAATATTCATCCCGCAATTTCTCCGGCCACCCGTAAATCGAATATCCCTCAGGCTGCGGACGCGTATCCTGCGGAGTAAAGGTCATCGTGTTCCCTTTGATAATCGCCGTCCCCTGGTTTCCATAGAACGCGATGAACTCGCCGCCGTCGTTCATCAGATTGCAGCGCAGGTAGACGCGGAAGTTCGGGTAATCGTAGAACGTCTCGAGCAGGTCTGGATAATCGCGGCCGTCCTTGAAGTGGTACAACCCGCCCGTAGACTGGGCGCGCTTGGGGACCACATCATTCCCGGTAATGAAGTTAATCCCCGAAATCAGGTGGACGAACAAATCCCCACCCAGCCCCTCCCCGTAATCTGCGAAACAGCGCCAGCGGAAAAACCGCACCGGATCGAACGGCCGCTTCGGCGCGTTGCCCAGGAAATCATTCCAGTCGATCGTCTGCTCGCTGGCATCCGGCGGAATCGGATACACCCACGCGCCGCTCGGCGAATTTCGGTCCCAATACGCCTCGATGTGATAAACGTCACCGAGCTTCCCCGAGTCGAACAACTCCTTTGCCTGACCATAGATGATGTTCGAAACCCGCTGGCTCCCGATCTGCACAATGCGATCGTTCTTCTGCGCAACTTCCATCATCGAGAAGCCGTCTTCAACCGTGTGCGACATCGGCTTCTCGCAATAAACATCTTTGCCGGCGGTGCAGGCGTCCTCAAAAATGTGGCGATGATTGTGATCGGGCACTGCAATGATCACCGCATCCACATCCTTGCGGTCCAGAATTTCCCTGTAATTCCGAGTCGCCGGACAGTTGGGATTCTTGACCGCTTCCTGGGCTGCGGTGTGGCGGGAATCGTACAGGTCGCAGACGGCAACGCACTCGATGCCAGGCACAGAGGTCGAAGCGCGCAGCAATTCGCAGCCGCGCACGCCGGTACCGATGGAAGCGAAGCGAATTGTGTCGCTCGGCGCAACTGATTGGGGCGATGCCCACAGCGGTTTGGGTTGCAGCAAGGTGAATTTACCGACCGCCCCGGTCGCGGCAACTCCGCTTCCAACCCGAATAAAATCACGGCGAGTCCACGTACCCTTCATAATGATTCCCTCCTGCGTAGATGTTTAGCTTTTCAGCTCTAGAAAAACGTTAAACCAGAGCAGCCGGAAATTATCGCACAGAAAAGTGCGATGAGAATTGATTTAAGCAGAACGTTGAAGCGGAGTCACTGTGTCGCAGTCTGCGCCACTTGCATTTCGCGTGCCCGCGCCAGCAACTTCTTCAGCTTACCCTCAATCGAGGCGTCCCCAATGTGTTCATCCTGCAGAACGCCATCGGCATCGATGGTGAAAGTGTGAGGGATGGCCTGAACGCCGAAGGTTGTTGCGATT
>DATIYR010000198.1:0-2965 GCA_035517535.1 Terriglobales bacterium | reverse complement strand
CGTTTGCCAATCGATCGGCAGCCGCGGCCAGTTGATCCAGTGTTTCGTTATGTTCCATGAGTTCTCCTTTATTAGCCATGAGCTATCAGCCGTCAGCCTTCAGCTAACCCAAAGCGCACTGTCATTCCGAAGCGACCGCGCAGCGTGGAGCAAGGAATCTGCAGTTACGTTAACCACAGATTTCTCACCCCTGCCGGGCTCGGAATGATAGTGGCTTAGGATTCCTGATGGCTGATGACTGAGAGCTGATGACTGATTTATTCCAACTCGATCCACGTATCTCGATACGCCGCCTTGTCGCGGCGCAAAATGGCCGCGCCGGTGAAGGTGACCCGGGTTAGCGTCCAGATCTTCGCGCGAGTATCGGCTACGCTGGCATCTGCGATTTCATAAGACATTCCGAGCGGATTCTGCGGCCGCTTCCGTGACTGGCTGCTCGCGTGAATGAGTCCCGACTCGATCTGTCGTACGAGTTCCGGAAAATCTTTCGCGTAGAGATAGCCGCTGAGCTCCAGTTCTTTGGCGACAATTTCCGCGCGTGTAATCACGCCAACTTTCCGTCGCGCATCGTGCTTATCGAAGCTCGGTGAGTAGTCAAGCGCCATGCCAAGTAACGAGGGCAAAGCTCGCTCTGCAGCGGCGCGCGTGAGAATTACGCGATGCCCGCGTGATCCTGCCGGCGGCTTATCGGAAGGCGTGTCCACCAGCGTCAGTACGCCGCGAAACGGTTCCCGGTTGGGATGCCCGTGCACTGCGGGCATGGCAATCGCCATAGATGAAAGTTGGAGATTCATAAAGCAGCTCTTAGCTCCTGGCTCTTAGCTGTTAGCCTTTCCCGGTCGTTGGTGTCGGTCGTCGATTGCTGCCTGCCTCGTATGTCCGAAAAAGCAGCATAACGAAATGTCATTCCGAATCGCTTTAGCGATGAGGAATCTGCTTCTCACCAGCGAAAAGCAGATTCCTCGGGCCTGAAAGACTTTCGCAATGACAATAGGTCGTGTTGTGTTTTTTCTGAGTGCTGATCACCGAGTGCTGAACGCTCACAGCGGCGGCAGCCCGCGCATTCTTCTCACTTCATTCACTGTGAGTACTCCGGATTGAATCAGGATCTGCTGAATCTGCGCTTCTTCCATCGCGTCGCCGGGGCCATCAACATCGGTGAAGACGAATTCGAGATCGTCCCAACCGAGCTTTTTCGAGATCGCGCCGCGCGTGAGATATTCGGCAAATAAACGCGCTGTCGGAACAATTGCCTGGCGAAACGCTGCGTCATTCATCTCGGCAGCCGTCGAGCGGTTCACATCGCGCTCAAGCCCAAGCGATTGTGGAGGCAGATCAAAAGCATCGGCAATGATCCGCAGCAGAAATTCTTGCCACTGCAAACGCAAATCGGCATCCGTGCCGCCGCCGAAGCGCAGGACCTCCGGTTTATTCTCGACAGAAAGTATCGGGACACGACCTGTTCCCTCAATCTCATCCTGCCACCAGCGGATGAGGCGTTCGTGGTGTTCGGGAGTCAGATCCTGCAACCAAAGCGCGTACTCAACCACGGAATTCGACGCCAGCTTGCTCGCATAACGATGTGCGCCAAGAAATGCGTTGATCGATTCGAAAGCAACTTCCAAACGCCCGAGGCCGAACGGCGTGAAGGTGCGCGGGTTGAGACGAATGTAGATCAGCTCATCATCGGTGAGCTGGATATTTGCGTTCGGCCCGGCTTTCGCGGTCTCCTGCTCATAACGAATCGAGGTTGGTGAGCCGTCCCAATCGGCGCGGATCTTGATTGTCGATCCATCAACCGGCCACAACGCTAGAGGATGATCGACATTACCGGTTGCCTCGACTTCAACCGCGCCGAAACCACCTACGATCAGATCTTCCAGAACCTGCTCTGATAAAGACCGGAATGAATCGTCGGGATTCGGGGAATTGAAGTTTCGCGTCAGAATTTGCACGCGAGCTTCGGCATCCGGCAGTTCGGGCGCCGCTGGCTTCGATTGCACCCGCCAGCGCATTCCGGCGATGTGATCTTTAATTGTGTTAATCGCCCGCCGCGCCACGGGAATTTCCGAGAAGCGCCGCAGGTTCATAGCCGTGGGCTTCGGCATCGTCTGCGCCCGCGGGCCATAGGTGTTGAGTATCGACGGGAGCGGCAGGGTTCGTCGTTTGGCTTCGATCTTCCCCGCCGGTGTACTTCCGGCGAACAGACTTCCAGCTTGCGCCAGCCGATCGACGAAAGACACTCCCGCAATCCGGCGCATCGCGCCGCGTACAGAATTTGTAATGTTCATGATTTTTTGAAAAAACTTCGAATACTAATCGATAAGAGTTTGCGCCTTCACACCATAGTGCTGATTGCCCATAACAGCCATGTTCCAATGCACGCGATTGCGAAGTAACTTGGTGTCACGCGCCCAATTCTACTCTGATCCCCTCCGCAATCTCTTCCATCTTCGCCGCAGGAGCCACCACAATTCCGCTCTCCTGCATCATTTCCAGCGCAAAATTGACTTCATCGCGGCGGGGCAGGTCATCATCGACGACCGCCGTCATCCAGGCGCTCACGCTTTTCTTTTCCTTCATACCTGCTGAGATTTGGGGAAACCGGGTCGCCAAAACCATTGCCGCATCAACCCGCTGCACGAGGGAAACGGCCTGCAGGAACTTGAACGACTGCCCCGTCGCGTAGCCGAAATCCAGTTTCAGCGGATCACCCGGCCGCGTGTACTCCGCCACAGAAATGTCGCGCCGCATCAGTTTCAGTACACCCGCCTTCTCCAACTCATCATTAATATGAGCGAGAATCCGTTGCCGTCCGCTCACGTCGCGTTTCTCGTTGCCTGACGGCGTCTCCAAATACAGTAAGCTGAGCTTTTCCAGTTCCTTCGCAGGCGACTCGCCCAAACATCCTTGCAACGGTTCGCACTGAATCACATTCGACCACGAGTCGCTCGTTCGCCGAATC
>DATIYR010000197.1:0-6868 GCA_035517535.1 Terriglobales bacterium | reverse complement strand
CTAAGAGAAATTTGCAGAGGTATCCATGAAACGCCACCGCTTTCACCCCGAAACCGAATCTGTTCACGGAAGCAAGTCTTTCGAAAAAAAGAACGCGCCGCTGGCGCAGCCGATTTATCAGACTTCAACCTTTCAGGTTACCGACTCCGACGAGCAACTCCGCGCCACGCACACGGACATGTTTTACACGCGTTACGGCAATCCGACGCATACTGCCGTCGAAAATGCCATTGCCGAATTGGAGGGCGCAGATGCGGCATTGCTATTCGCCTCTGGGATGAATGCGATTACGACCAGCATTATGGCGCTGGTGAAAAGCGGCGATCATATCGTCGCGCAGCGCGATATTTACGGCGGAGTCACAAAATTTCTTTCCACGTGGCTGCCGAAGTTCGGAGTTGAAACTACTTTCGTCGATACCACGGATTACGCTCAGCACGAGCGCGCGATCCGTCCGAATACAAAGATCCTGTACCTTGAGTCGCCGACGAATCCAACGTTGCGCGTTGTCGATTTGCGCCGCGCAGTCGCGATCGCGCGTGAGCATCAGCTTATTTCGATGCTTGACAGTACATTCGCCACGCCGATTAATCAGCGCCCGACAGAATTCGGCGTTGATCTGGTGCTTCATTCCGGGACCAAATATTTCGGTGGACACACAGATTTGATTTGCGGCGCCGCTGTAGGAAGGCGCGATCTCATTGACAAGATATGGCAGACGCGGACCACATTGGGCGGCGTGATGGATCCGCACGCGGCTTTTCTCCTGTTGCGCGGAATCAAGACTCTGGCGGTACGGGTCGAACGCCAGAACGAGAGCGCATTGCGCATTGCGGAATTTCTCGCGCAGCACGCCAAAGTGCGGTCAGTGAATTACCCTTTTCTCAAAAGTCACCCACAGCGCGCAATTGCAGTGGACCAACTGAAGGGCGGTGGGGGCATGCTCAGTTTCGAAGTTGAGGGCACCGGCGAAGACGCGAGAAGAGTCAGTGAATCATTGCGCCTGTTTGCGCTCGCGCCCAGCCTGGGTGGAGTGGAATCACTGGTTTGCTTACCTGTACTCACGTCTCACGCCATGATCTCCGCCGAGCATCGCCAGAAGATGGGCGTTACCGATCAGCTTATTCGTTTGTCCGTCGGAATCGAAAATGTCAATGACTTGATCGCCGACCTCGCTCACGCACTCGAAGTTGTTACTTCGACCCGCCAACAGGTCGCAGTCGGATAGCATCATCCACGAACTCAAGAAGCGGCTTCAAAAAGCCGCTTCTCTACTTCTCTCGATCAGAACGTGAACCGTGCGCCAAACTGGAACTGCCGGGGCGTGTTGACCGTGTTCGTGATCTGCCCGAAGGGAGATCCTGGTCCGCCAGCGGAGACTGGCGTGGCGTCGGCAACGCTTGGCACGCTTGGGTATCCGTACTGCGCTGTGTTGGTCACGTTATACGCGGACACATCGAAGCGAAGTTCGCGCGCCTCGCCGATCTTGAACGCCTTATAAATCGAGAGGTCCAAGTCCCGCGCGCCTCTGGTTCGAACGTTGTCAAGGTAGGCTGGGGCGGTTCCTGGTATAAGCGCATTCGGCGTACCGCTTTCGGCTCCCGGCTGCACGAAGCAGTTGTCATTGAACCATGCGTTCACCGTGTGAGGCGCGCCGCTCGCGGGGTTACAGACCATGTCGGCCCTCTGATTGGACAAATATGCTGGGCTTAATCCGGAAAGTGGCGAATTAATTGGAACCCCGGTGCTGAGATACACGATTGCATTGACGGTCCAGCCGCCCGCAATCGCGTCCGAAACACCATTCAGGTTTACCTGCTTTCCTTTGCCGACTGGCAAGTCGTAGGAAACCTGGCTGGTGAACTGATACTTCACATCCTGCGGGCTGATGGAGTGTTCATATTGCAAATCCCTCCAGTCCTGCGGGGCGCCAAGGTGAGTCCCCACGAAACCGAGAGGCGGATTGCCGTCATCGGTCATGATTTTTCCCCAGGTAAAGGTGGAGAGCGTCGTGAAGCCATTGGCAAGCCTTTTTTGCACCTTGGTTTGCAGGGAGTTGTATGAAGAATCTCCGCCTTGGTAACCGTTAACACCGACACCATTGCCAATCCCATAACTTCCGTCGCCATATTGTGGGTACGCCTGGAGCACGGCCCAGAGGGGAACCGTTGCAGCTCCGGCGAAATTGGGATTAAGGCTGACGGGCCCGGTGTTTGGAACCATCTGGCACTGAGGGTTCGAAGGATCTACGCAGAGCGCAGCGCCGTAATGCTGAATCTGTTCCGCACTGAGAACGTTGAAATCGATACCGCCAAAGGGCAGGAAAAGCCCGCGGCTGCCGACGTAACCGGCAGTTACAACTATCGCGTGCGGGAGTTCATATTCGACCGCGAAGTTGTAGTTGTAAGTTGTCGGTGTACGCTGCGAAGGCAATACGGTACTTAGAATTGTGCCAAAGTTATTGGCCAAGCCGGACGGTCCAGTTGTGAATATTGGAACGGTTCCGGTGGGAAAGGGATTACTCAGGGAATATGGAACTGTGAAGTTATCTACTGGGGTCCCGGTGTTCGCATTGCACGCGGTGCCGGTGAAAACTGTATTTCCATCCGCGTTATAGCAGGTACCATTCCATTGCGTCTGTGAAGAGAACCCGTCGGTGTTTTGGAGCGCACTGCTAACCTGGTGGGTGCTGGGCCCGTAATAGATGCCTGCTCCGCCTCGCACAACAAAGCGGTTGATCGGCTGCCAAGCGAAAGCCAGCCGCGGACCGAAGTCGTGCATATTCGTTGTAAACGGCGAGCGATGGCTACCATTGACGTAGATCTCCGCACCGGTGAAGGGTACCCCATTCAAATTACTCATTACGGTGGGATTAAAGTACTCCTGGCGGTTATAGCGCTCGTTGCGGCCGCCAAAAATGTCCCAGCGCAGGCCGGCAGTTATGGTTAGAGTCTTTCTCGCATGATAAGTGTCCTCGACGAACGTCGCGTAATAAGGATTGGATTCGGCGGCGAAGACGTCCCGGGTGAAATTGGGATAGCCGCTATTGTTTATTTCGGTCCCGGGCGGCGTACCCATGCCCACGAGGAGGGAAGCGAAATCACTGCCGCCCACGGGGACGCCAGAAGCGGGCTGCGATTGTTGGTCCGTGGCGCTGAGGTCGAAGCCATATGAGCCAGCCGGCGCCGGCGGTTGGCCGACGTTGAGATAGCGCTTCATCCACTCGAATCCGAACGAAATTTCATGTTTGCCGTGAATCTTTGTGATGGCCGCGTTAGCATCGCTGTTCATACTGGCGTAAAGAAAGTTGTTGTAGTCTGAAGTGCCGCCCACGCCTTCTTGACCACTGGTATTTGCCCCGAGGTCATTGAACTCCACGAAGGGGAGTTGTTTCAGAACCTGCTGCGCGGCGAGCGACGCGGGGAAGCCCACGGTTGCTCCATTGATCGTGCCCAGGTTGGTAATGTCGATGCTCGAGTAGGACGGTGGCCCTCCCTGCTGCTCGTGGTGGCGGGTAAATGAGTAGCGCAACTGGAGAACGGTGGAGGAATTCAGGGTTACGTCGTCGGCCACCAGGATATTGCGACCGTTGGTGACGTTTTGGGCGTAGTTAAGATCCCAGCCGCTGGGGAACACGTTCGCGGTGCTAAAAACCAGCTTATCGTAGGAAAAGCGAGTAAAGATGCGCTGTTTCTCGCTGGCCGCCCAATCCACGCGGACGTCAAATCTGTTTGCCTTGAACGGATCCAAGCCCGGCGCTTCATAGTTGGGCGAAACGTCGGTGGTTGCCGCATCACATGTAACGGGATCGGGGATATTGCAATGTGGCATCTTTGACAGGTAGAGCAAACCGATGGGATTCGGATTAGGAATTATGTTGCCTGGAAAAGCCTGCCGCGTGCCGTCCGAATTATCGGGCTTAGTCGGATCGAAGATCTCGCAAGAAGCGACTGAGCCTGCACAAGACGGATCATTAAGAAGATTAGAGAAGTCCCCGCTCTTTTCAGCGGTGGTGGGAACGGCAAAGGTGTCGAGACCCTCGAATTGAATCTGGTCGGTGTGTTCATAATCTGCGAAAAAGAACAGTTTGTCTTTTTTGATCGGCCCTCCGATGGAGGCGCCCTCCTGATAGCGATGGAAATCCGGTGGTGTATTGGCTAGCCCTTGGGACAGCTGACTCTGCTTGTTGAAGTATTCATTGGCCGATAGCGCATTAGGGCGGAATACGCCGAACACGTCGCCGTGGAATTTATTAGTGCCGGACTTGCTCACCAAACTAATTACGCCTGCGCCTCCGCTCTGGTAAGAGGCTGGCGTATTCTGCGTCTCCACCCGGACCTCATCGATACCATCCTCGGGAATGTTCATCGCCGGAATGATCGCGGCGGCATTGTTTTCGGCAACTCCGATGGGGCTGCCGTCGAGCATGTAATAAACAGAACCGACAATCGCGCCATTAATCGTGGCTGAGGAGATATCGACGCCCGGACGCCCGATGGATATATTCTGAACTGACTGCATTGAATCGCTGGAGTTGGGCGAGCCGTTGGGCGGAGTTACCCCGGCGCTCAGCTGGGCAAGATCGTAGACGTTGCGATACAGCAGCGGAACACGGTCGATTGTTTCGGCCGAAATCAGCGTGCCGACGGTGGAGCTGGTAGGCTCGACCAGGCTTACTCCCGACGTGACCGTAACCGCCTCTGTCGTAGCGCCCACCTTCAAAGTAACGTTGGCCTGCGTAACCTGGTCCACGTTTACGGTTATGTTGTCGACTGCGACGCTAGCGAACCCCGTCTGGCTCGCGGTGACTTCGTAGAGGCCGGGATTCAGCGAGATGAAACTGTATAAACCGCCGGCGCTGGTGACCGTATGCAGATTCACGCCAGTCGCCTTGTCAAGCAGCGTGACCTTTGCTCCGGGAACTAGAGCGCCAGTTGGATCAGTAACCGTACCAGTGATGCTCCCTCTTCCGGCTTGACCCAGTGCACTGATTGAAAGGAAGAACACGGAGATAAACGCGCAGAGACACGAGATTCTGCGACAGGTAATGAAAGATTGTACGTTCATGAGGTCTCTCCGATTAGCTCTGGAAGGTGAATCGCATGGAAATTGCTATCTGCGGCGGCAACGAATCACAGATGAAAGAGTATTGAGAAGTTCAGTTCGAATACCGGAGTCGTTTCAAGCCTCGCAGAAAAATACCCAGTGGACAACCTCGTTCGGTTCAATCCGAAATCGAGTATTAAAACGTATTAATAGTGGGCTTATTCAACATCTACTGTCAAGCCAAAAGCTGTCCGGCGGTGTAATTTTAAGTAATGAAAAAACACTAGTCGGCGCGTCTGAAAACGTGCGGAATTATGAGCGTGCGCAAGTGGAATCCCGGACCACTAGTTCAGGGCTCAGCTTGCGATGTTGCGCAACGATTTTGCTCTTAGCCTGCACGGCAGTGATTCCTTCGGAGACGATGCTGACAGCCATCTTGCCCATTTCTGCGAGCGGTTGACGGACTGTGGTCAGCGAAGGCGTCAAAAGGCTGGAGTGGGCAATATCATCGAACCCAATCACCGAGCACTGCTCCGGAACTTTGATCCCAGCCTTACTCAGAGCGCGGACGGCGCCCAGCGCAGTCATATCGTCGAATGCCATGAGTGCGGTGAAGGGGCACTTCTGGCGAAGAAGATCTTCGGTAAGCTTGTATCCCGCTTCGAAGCTCGAAATGGGATCGCTCGACTCCGGCAGATCGAGTGTCAATGCGGCATCGATTTCCAGGTTGTGCGCCTTCGCGAAATTACGCACTCCCTTCCAGCGCGGCGCCGTATCGGTGATTCGTTTTGGCCCGCGAATAAAGGCGACCTGGCGGTGGCCTAGCGAGTGCAGATGCTCGATGGCGGCATAAGCGCCGAGTTCGTTGTCGACGATGACGGAGCTAATTGAGCCGGCCTCGAGCTCGCGGCCGATCATTGCCGTGGGGATGTTCGCCTTTTCCAAGTCGCCGAGCACATCGATTTCCACGAACAGCCAGTTCGCGACGACCAGCAGGGCTTCGACGCGGCGGTCAAGCAACATTTCCAGGTAGCGTTCAAAGCGGCTGCGCTCGTTGTGAACGTCAGTAAGAATGGGCAAGAACGAGGCTTGGTATAAAGTGCTCTCAATGCCGCGCAGAATCGGCGTGCAATACGGGTCGGTCATGTCAAACACCATGACGCCGACGGTGTGGCTGCGCTGGTTGCGAAGTGAGCGCGCGAACAAATTCGGCCGGTAGCCGAGCTTCTTGGCCGCGCGCTCGATACGCTTCTTGGTTGTGTCGGGAATGTAGCGCGCGAGCGGCGCGTTGTTCAGGACAATGGACACGGTCGTAGACGAAAAGCCGCTCTCCTTCGCCACTTCTCGAATCGTTACCACGGCCGGTCTGTCCAATGTCCCCAAACCTGAAATGCGCCCCCACTGGCGGACACTACAGCAGAGACTCGCATCAGTGTCAAGCATCTCGCAAATTTTCCGCTGTTTGCGCGCTTGCGCCAGCAGAAGCAACCGGCGAGTTCTGCTTAACGTTGACCCCAGAAAGCAACAGGAAGCCGGGGTATTTTGCTAGACTTAACGAGCTTTCAGCCTACTCCAGCAGCGGACATCTCATCCAACGTAAGTCCTCGGAATGGAGGTCCTCATGAAGCGAGCATTGACCGTCGTCGGAATCGTGATTGCAGTCTTGATTGTGATCGTTCTCGTTCTTCCGTTTTTTATCAACGTCAACAATTTCCGGCCGCGCATCGAGTCTGAGCTGACCAATGCCTTGGGCCGCAAAGTCACGGTTGGCAATCTGAGTTTATCGCTGTGGTCGGGCAGCGTGACCGCCGATAACATCGCC
>DATIYR010000196.1:0-2796 GCA_035517535.1 Terriglobales bacterium | reverse complement strand
GGGTGCGCCATCCTTGTCTCGCGTTTTGTGCGAGACAGGATGGAATCAAGACCACTACTCCGTCAGCAAATCCTCGAAATCCATCTCCAACTCTTGCTTGACTTCGTGCTCGAGTGAACCTTCGCTGGGATCGCGGTATTCACACACGCGCACGCCTTGATGATCGATGGCAATATAGGTTGCGCTCTCCTGGGTCCAGCTTCCGGTGTTGTAGTACTCCAAGCCATCGCGGCGCAGGCTGAGCGCTTCATGCGTGTGGCCGCAGAAAACACGCTGCGCGGACTTTGATCTGCCATGCGCAATGGCGCCGGCGGCAACTTTCGCTGAAAGGCGCAGCCAGGCGGTGTCGAAGCGCTCGAGGAAACCCATCATTCGCCGCTTGCCAAAGGAAAACTTCTGCAGGCTGAGATGCAGCGCAGAGAGAAAGCTGCTTACTACACGGTTTCGCGTAAGAAAACGGTCAAACTGATGTCCGTGAATGGCGAGATGCTTCAAGCCCTCGTATTCCCAGGTGTATTCCTGATATACGCGAATGCCAACGAGGTGCGACATCACGTCCGACAATCCGTGGTCGTGATTGCCTTCGACCCAGACGATTTCAATTTCGCGCTTGGGATTCGAAAGTTTGCGGATGTAGCCGAGGAATTGCCAGTGTTCTTTTTTCAGCCGGCCAAAATTTAAATCGGAAAAAATGTCGCCGAGAAGAATCAGGCGATTGAAGGAGGCTGACTTCAACATTCGCAACGCCGCCGAGGCGCGGCTGACTTCCGAGCCCAGGTGCAAATCGGAGAGAATGATAGTATCGGCGAAAATCATGTTGGGGTCCCCAGTTCCGCGCGCAGCGTCAAAGACGCCCAGGCTGCGCGCTCCAGCGTGCTTCGTGTGTGTATGGGAGCGGCCAGCCCCGCCGGGCGAGTACCGTGCCGCTCGTGAATCTCTTCAAGAAATTCTGGAATTTCAAACAGCGCCCGATTGGAATAAGCGCTGGCGTTCGCCCGTAGTTCGGAGAAAGTGGCTGCCTCAAGTAGTTTCTCCACGCCTTCGGTAATGTGTCGAAATCCTTTGAGGACGATTCCCAGCCGGTTTTCCGTGACCCACTGCGCGTTGTAGCGCTCCTGCGGCAAAGTGCGGCCATTGCATTCGACGATGACGGGCAGGTGAAACTGCAATGCTTCGGTAATGCTGCCCGGCCCAGGCTTGCCGATGAAGAAATCCGAAAGTGCCATGTAGTAATCGACTTCCTGTGTGAAGCCTTCGGCAAAAATCGGGAATCGGGTTTCGATCTCGAGGTCTTTCATCCTGGCCAGCAGCTTCTGATTCTTTCCGCAGATCAGAATCAGCTGAAGTTCGCTCTTTCCTGCATCGAGGCGTTTGACGATGTCGAGCATCGTACTCGATCCGTGGCCGCCGAAAAGAACAATTCCAGTTGGAGTCTCAGGATCGAGGCCCAGCTTCCTGCGTTCTTCAACCCTGTTCAGCGAGCGCTTCTGATAGAAGCGCGGCTTCATGACCATGCCGGAAGCGAGAAAGACATGACTACGATCGTGCCCACAGACGAAGGCCTGCTGCTCCGCACACTCTGTGCCGCAGATAACGTATTCGGACTCGCGCTCAATCCAGAAGTGTGGAGGATAGTCGGCGAGGTCGGTCAACAAAGTAACGAACGGCACGCCCGCCATAGTTTTATGAATACTCTCGACCAGCGCGCGATTGAAATGCGGAATCACGGAGAGCACCATGTCAGTGGGGTGCTGCTTCCAGTAATCGCAGAGCATTTTGACGGTTGACGGGTGGTAAAGCCGAATGACGCCTTGCAGAACCGGCAGAAGCTGAGGGGTCAGCCGCGTCCAGCCTTTTCGCAGGATCAGGTTGTATGCGTCTTGAATGCGAATTCCCGTGGCGCGGCGCAGAAGATCGAGCTTGTCGAGTTCATCCTGGAGATTCAGCAACTCGACTTGCCAAGAGTGTTGCTGGGTTTCGAGAACACTACGGAGCGCTTCAGCGGCGCTGCGATGGCCGCCCCCGGCGTCAAAGAAGACGATTGTGAGTTTTCTGGGCATCGCAGAACTCATCCTCTGCCACGGCGATTTGACGAATAGCCACAGTTACCCACTTTCAGTTTCGCCGGAGAATACTTACAACTTGGTGAAAGTCAGATGAATGGATGGTGAATCGGGAGTTACTGAAGTGACACCCGGAGTGATTGAGCGGTCAGCTCTGGGCTTGCGCCTGGACCTTTTCGAAAGCCGCGTAAACTGTGGGATTGGTGCAAACTTCGTAGATGGCGTTGTCCGTCCAGCGGACCAGGGTAAATTCCGCCGGGTTCACGATCGGGGTTTGGCTCACGCGAATCAATAGGCGGCGAAAAATGTCAGCACCCACCGGAACCAACGCGCTCCAGAAGCGAAGGTGCTCATTGCCCCAGAGTCGGGGAAAATCCAATTTACATTCTTCCAGTGAAATCTCTTCCTGCAGCCGCTGGAATGCGGCCTCGCTAATGCGGATTCCGCCGACGTTGTACTTCATTTTGTCTGCATCCACGCCTTCGCTAGCGCGAAACTCATAAACATTGAACGGGATTGACATTCCCTGCATGGCCTTGCGAATTCGTTTGTCGCAGGACGACAAGCGGTCGCTCTCATTGAGTGCGTCGGAGATCATGATGCGGTGGTCGCCATCGAGCAGGTACATCGGGGAAGAATCCTGAAAAGAGACGCCGACGCCCAATTCGAGCGACGGCAGTCCGGCGCGCTGAAGTAGCTGATTATATCCGCCGACAATTTCCATCATCTCGCG
>DATIYR010000195.1:0-7325 GCA_035517535.1 Terriglobales bacterium | reverse complement strand
GTGGAACATCGAAGAGCTCACCGACGCAGAAATATGCGACGCCATTCGCGACCTTGACCCCGACCCAGGTATCCGCAAGCAGCAGAATGATTCCGCAGCATTGGTGATGTGCATCAGTTTATTCATTCTCTTGTTAGGATGTGTTGGATTCGTGTGTCTCTACCGCTGGTGAATCCGGTGAATCCTGGAACTTACTCGTGTCGCCCTTCTTGCCGGAATACTACGCCAACTTTCTGACTCTTGCCAACGCAAACGCGCGGGCCTGGTCAAAAACACAAGGTCCAACTCCCCAGTGTTGCAGCTGTCACGGTGTCTTTCGACACCTTCAACACGCTCTCAGCACGTCTCAGGTGCGTTTTCTAGGCCCGCCTTAGATTCAACCACTTAATCGCATCCACGTTTGGCAAGATGCGTGCCTTTCCAAATGCGTGATGGCGAGCAAATTCCAAATCGAAGTCGGAGAGATCGCGGAGACGCACTCTCTGGTCCC
The DNA here is from genome assembly GCA_035517535.1 of Terriglobales bacterium. Classification (GTDB taxonomy): domain Bacteria; phylum Acidobacteriota; class Terriglobia; order Terriglobales; family Acidobacteriaceae; genus Gp1-AA145. The sequence goes on along the minus strand of DATIYR010000195.1, from coordinate 6,835 downwards.
TGTTCCGCGCACGGCTGATTCGGTCCCCTACATTGAATTGCGCCAGTCGCTTCCCAGTCAAATCGTGGCCATCTCCCCTTTTGTAAATCAGTTGATGCGTTTTGTTCTGAATTTTCGAAACGCGGATGGAAGCGAGATGGAGATCGAGATAGCGGTGCGCGAAGCGCTTGCGAACGCCGTCATTCATGGTAATTGCGAGAGCGCTCAAGAACGCGTTCACGTCACCTGCCGCTGTCACGTGGATGGGGAGGTCATAGTGACGGTTCGTGATGAGGGACAAGGCTTTGAAATTACCGCGGTGCCCGATCCCACTGCGCCAGAAAATCAGCTGTTCACGCACGGACGCGGGATCTTCCTGATGAAGATGCTGATGGATGAAGTCCGATTCGAGAGGGACGGCGCGACTGTATGCATGCGTAAGAAAGCCACGCAAAGGAGACTGCAATGACACGCAGGCTGAGCGTTGTCCTCGCCATTGCACTACTTAGCGTCTTTGCGTTTGCGAAAGGACCGAGAGCAGCAACCGGAAAGATTCATGGCGTGGTTTTTATGATTGACGACGATGGTGGCCGGTCAGTGATTCCTTCGGTGAATGTTTCGCTGACCGGTCCCACCGATCTGGAAGTCCAAAGCGACGACCAGGGTAACTTTTCTTTCGATTCAGTTATCCCCGGCAATTACGCGATTTCCGCCGAAGCCCCTGGAATGGCAGGAGCACTAAACATTGCGGTCCAGGCAGGCACCGTCTCCGAAGCATCCCTGCAAATGAAACTGGTGGTGCTTGCCCAATCGACAACTGTGGATGCCAGCGCCGATGAGGTCGACCCGAAAGAAGCTTCGGGGACAAACCATATTGGGGAGTCCGCGGTCGAGAACATGCCCAACATCGATGAGCACTTCCAGAGCTTGCTCCCGCTGGTTCCCGGAGTCGTGCGCGGGCCGAATGGTTTGATCAACATGAAAGGCGCCCATGCGTCGGAGAACGGCTCGCTGGTAAACAGCACTGACGTCACTGATCCGGCTACCGGCGAGAACTCCATCAATATTCCTATCGACGTTGTTTCTTCCGTTCAGGTTCTTTCTACCCCTTATGACCCGGAGTACGGAAAGTTCACCGGCGCAGTATCGAATGTCGAAACAAAACCCAGTGACTTCGACAAGTTTCGCGTCTCCGCGCAGAACCTGCTCCCCCGGCTTCGGCGGCTGGATGGATCAATCATGGGTATTGCCGGCGTTTCGCCGCGATTTACATTCACCGGCCCGGTCGTGAAAGACAAGATTGCCTTCACACAGTCATTTGAATACCGCTACGAACGAGACCAGGTTTATAGCCTGCCGATACTTCAAAGCGATTCGAAATCCGAGCTCTTCGATTCCTATACGCAGCTTGACTTCAACATCAGCAAGAAGCACACGGCGACGGCGTCGTTTGCGATCTTTCCGCAAAAGCTCGACTACTACGGCCTAAACACGTTTACGCCGCAATTGAGCACGCCTGATTTGCATGAGCGCGGATATCAGACAGGTCTGCAGGACCGGTACGTCACCGATGCCGGCGATTTGCTGACTTCACAGCTCAGTTTCAGCAGATTCGACGCCGACCTGCTGCCCAACAACAATGCGCCTTACCAACTTCTCGTCGAAACTACGGAAGGCGGGTTCTTCAATCGCCAGCATCGCGACACGTCACGAACCGCATGGCAAGAGATCTTTCGATCGCATCAGCATCACTTTTTGGGGACGCACGAACTCGATGCTGGAACGGACTTCGCTCACAGCGCATACGATGGCCGCCAGGAATTCATGCCAGTTCAGATCGTCGGTGTTGCCGGCTATCCGCTGGAGCGAATTCAGTTCGGCCCGACAGCAACTTTCGGACTCGACCAGAACGAGACTGCCTGGTTTGTTGGCGATAAATGGACTGTGACAAATCGCCTGACGTTTGATTTGGGTTTACGCTTCGATAGAGATTCGATAACAGATTCAGTCAATCCCGCCCCTCGCGCAGGTTTCGTTCTCGCCCTGACGGGCGATGGCAAAACTTTGCTCAAGGGCGGAGCGGGCTACTTCTACGACCGCGTACCCCTGGATGTTCCAAGTTTTCGCGATCTCCCGGACCGCACAGTTGAAACGCTCGATCCGGCAGGTTCAGTACTCGCATCCACGGCGTACGCGAATGTAATCCCGAATGGACTTCGTAATCCGCGCAGCGAAGTGTGGAACCTCGAAGCCGACCGTCAAGTCACAAGCGACTTCCTGCTTCGAGTGGGATATCAGCAGCGCAATACGCTTCATGAATTTTTTCTCAATCCCGTTTCGTACGGGCCGACCGGCATCCTCTCGTTATCGAATGGTGGAAGTGATTTCTACAAGGAGTTTCAAGTCACAGGACGTTATCGAATCCATCGCAGCACGTTGAACGCGTCTTACGTGCGTTCGCATGCTTATGGCGACCTGAACGATTTCAATCAGTTTTTCGGAAATGATCCGCAAGCGGTAATTCAGCCAAACCAGAGCGGCCGCCTGAATTTCGACGCACCGAATCGAATTTTGGCGTGGGGCGAAATAGCAATGCCGTTGAAGTTGACTTTCGCTCCGGTCCTCGACACCCACACCGGCTTCCCGTACTCAAGCGTCGATCAATACCGCGACTTCGTTGGGCAAAGGAATGACTCACGGTTTCCACGTTTCGTCTCGACCGACCTGCAGGTCTGGCGCGAAATTCGCTTGCCCATAAAAGAAAAACACGCGCGGGTGGGCTTCGGCGTGTTCAACCTTTTCAATCGTGCCAATTACCGCGACGTGCAGAACGATCTTGCAAGTTACCGCTACGGAGAATTCTTCAACGGTCCAGCCCGTACATTCCACGGCAAATTCGTTATGGAGTTTTGATCATGAAACTGATCATCAAGAACGCACTTTCAACTCTGGCGATCGTGGCTTCTACGGTCGCGATTGCCTCCGGACAAACCTACCATCCGTTGCCTTCCACCGATAACGTAATCAACAAAATGATGGAGTTTGATGCCCAACGCCAATCGCAAATGACGGGATACACCGCGCTTCGGCATTACTCTGCGGTTAACCACTCGCGTCATGCCGATATGCTGGTGCAGGTCACGTGCGGCAGCGACGGCGCGAAGCAGTTCGACGTTCTTTCCGAAGAGGGATCGGGTTCGATTCGCAAGCATGTTTTCCGGAAATTGCTCAGCGAAGAGACCGAAGCTACACGCCGCCGGGAACGGAGAGACACTCGCATTATTCCAGCTAACTACGATTTCAAAGTGATTGGGCAGGAACCGCTCGCGACCGGGCCAGCGTACGTTCTGGAAGTCTCGCCGAAAACCGAAAATAAATACCTCATTCGAGGAAAGATTTGGGTTGATGCCAATGACTACTCCATCGTTCGCATAGAAGGCCAGCCGGCGCGCAATCCATCCTTCTGGGTGCGTAGCGTTCACTTCGTGCACACGTATCAGAAGGTTGGTCCGTTCTGGTTTGCATCCTCAACTCATACCACGAGCGAGATCCGGATTTTTGGCGAAGCGGAGTTGACGATTGAGAACTCCGCCTACACATTGATTCCTCCGAAGGACCGCACCGCGCAAATTGAAAGTCAGGCGAGTTTACTCCCATGAAGAAGGGTCACGTCGTTATCGCGATTATTGCCGTGCTGCTTTTCGCCTGGGTGATGGCGCACATCAGTCTTTCGACGATGGTGGAGCAGTTGAAGGCGGTGCGCATCGCGCTTCCGATTGTCCTGGCGCTGAGTGCGCTTCGGCTTTACTTGCAGAGCCTAACCTGGTCTGCCTCGCTAAAAGGTCAGGACGTTTCGATTGGTCCGGCTAAATTGGCAGCAGTGCGGCTCGCCGCTCAATCAATGGGTTACCTTACCGTCCTCGGTCCGGTCATTTCCGAACCCATGAAGATAAAGCTGCTGGGAACACCCGCTGAACCGACCGTTACCGGAACTTTTCTCGACGACGGAGTGTATTGGTTCACCTCGATGCTGATTGCAATTTCCGGTCTGCTAAGTCTGCCGTTATTGACCGCTCACGGCGCACGTTATCACTCGATTCCGGCAATTCTGGTGCTTGCTCTCGCTATCTTTATTATTACCCGCCGGAATTCGATTCTTTCCGGGGCTGTACGGGCTTTCCGCGAGAGAGTCCCATCCTGGCTAATCCATGCTGAAAAAGCTGAGGCGTCAATTCGAAATTTCCGCCTTGAGCGCCCGGCACTGGTTAGCAGGATGTTTTGGTTCGACGTCGCCTGCCAGTTGTTGATTGCTTCAGAAGTTTTCGTCGTTCTTTGGGCCCTGCATCTCCCAATTCATTTCCTCGCAGTGCTGGCAATCGAAGGGATGACGCGCACGGTGAAAATGATGAGCGGCTGGATTCCGGCCAGGCTTGGTTCCGATGAAGGCGGCGCCATTTCAGCTTTCGCAGTAGCCGGTTTTTCTCCGTTTCTCGGACTCGCACTGGCGTTAACCCGCCGCGTGCGCGATTTGTTATGGGCCCTGATCGGAATTGTGTGGCTCGCCTGGAATTCCCGCGCGGTCAGTGATGAGCCAGAAAACACGGCCAGCCTTCCGGCCCTTGTAAAGGAGGTCTTGTAATGCAAGCGGTTATTGCTATTCCTGAAACTATCGCTTTGTTAAGCAAAGACAGCGCGAGCGACCTGCTCACTTGGCCGGTTGGCTGCGTCCCGCTGCTAATGAGAACTATGGTGACGGCCTCGCGCGCCGGAGCAGATGAGATTCTACTGATCTGTTCGCCCCGGCTGAGCGAAAAACTCGTCCGTCGATTTACCGACGAGGCCAGTCAACGCAAAATTCGGGTCGATGTAATCCGAGTGAAGAATTTTGATCCGCGGGCCTGGTCGAGTTGGGTCATCCTCAAGAGCTACTTAAAGAATTCCTTCCTTTGGTTGCCGTGGAACTGGGTCACAACCAAAAAATTCTTGACCAACCTGCCCATGGTCAAGTTGCCCTCGGTCGACTGGGATAAACCCGCACATACAACGTTGCGTGAGGTGGTCCGCGATAATGCCTCCATAACCCTCCAGCCTGAGGGTGTCGCGGTCACCTCTCCAGAAAGTGCTGTGGCTGCGGAAAAGTTCCTGGTTGTGCATTCGGGAAAAGTTCTCGATGGCATTCATACGTCCTTCAATCGGCGACTCTGCCGGCCATTTGTGCGACTTCTGTCGCACACGCGCATTACGCCGAACGCAGTCACACTCGGCGGAGTGTTCGTTTCGATCTTCTCCGCTATGGCTTTTGCGAAGGGATCGTACTGGTGGTATGTGCTCGGCGCTCTCCTCTTCTATGTTGCAGGTCTTTTCGACGAGATGGACGGAATGCTGGCGCGCGTGAAGTTCGCGGAGTCGCCACGGGGGACATGGTTCGAAGGTTTTGCCGATGGGCTTAGTTATCTTCTGTTATTTGGCGGAATCACGATCGGGCTCAGCCGGCAATATGGCGAGGTCGCAATCTGGATGGGCGTGGCGCTTGTAGTTGGCGCTGCGCTTGCCGTGACCGCCACATCGTTACAGCGCAAAAGGGCGACCACGCCCGACCGCCCGCAAGAGTACCTTGGCAATTTTTATAAATTGCTGGAAAAAGATTCAGGCAATTGGATCTCGCGGGTTGTGCGCCAGGTACAGGCGTTCCAGAAACGCGGAGTATTGATCATTTATATCGTCGTTTTCACGGTTCTCGGCGGCTTGCCGGTGCTTTTCTTCCTGGCGACGCTGGGCGCTCACCTCACATGGATTTTGACGCTCTACTTCAATCGCAGGTTCTTCTCGCAACCCGTCCAAAGCGGAGCGAAACCGAATGTAAGCACGCTCAAGGAGGCGTTATGAAAGCCGTAATTCTAGCTGCCGGTCAGGGGACGAGAATTCGCTCGGTGCACGGTGAACATCCGAAGTGCCTGATCGAAGTTGACGGCAGCACGATTCTTGATCACCAGATCGAAGCTCTCTCGCTCGCCGGAGTCAACGATATCGCAATTGTCGTCGGCTACGAAAAGCAACAAATCATCTCGCACGTAATGGCGAGATCAGTGGCTTCTAATCAACACATTCATTTCATCGAAAACCCGGCCTTTTCCATTTCGAACAACATCTATTCATTATGGCTTGCGCTCGACTGGCTTCGGGGCGATAGTTTCATTGTTCTGAATGCCGACGTCATATTCGATCCCGGAGTTCTCCAATCGGCGGTACGTCCGTATGCCCCGATCTCGATGATTGTCGATCCGTTGTGGCGCGACGAAACCATGAAAGTGATTATCGAAGACGATCGCGTGATTGAAATGAGCAAGAAGATCGCGCGCGAAGAATTCAGCGGCACTTATATCGGAATTACTGTCTTCGCGAAATCCATTCAAAACCAATTCTTCCGGAAGATGAACAAATTGATCGACGCCGGCCGCGTAAACGAATTTTTTAACGTTGCCGTGCAGCAGCTGGCGGACGAAGGCGTCCACATCGGCTTCACCAGCACGGAAGGCTTGGCTTGGGCCGAGATCGACGATCCAGTGGATTTGAGTTTTGCGCAACGGAACGTATTTCCGCAGCTGGCAGCAGCGGTGGTCTGATTTGTGGCCATGAACGAAATTATTGCCGGTAACTTCGCACCCAGCCAGTGGCTTTCCTGGCCGCGCAGCTCCTTTCGAGTCGTCGATTGGAACATCGACCGCGGATTGCAGCTGTCAGGGATTATTGATTTCCTGGGCGATACACATGCCGACATTTTCCTTCTGCAAGAGGTCGACATCAACGCTCACCGGACGCATCGAGTGAATGTTGCTCAGGAAATCGCCAGAAAGCT
>DATIYR010000194.1:0-9772 GCA_035517535.1 Terriglobales bacterium | reverse complement strand
AACTGAGAGGCTGTTTCAGCGACACCTTCCAGATTCAATTTCGTGATCACCCGCCCTCGTGAAATTCGCGCTTTAACTAATGCTTCTCCCAGAACAGACTCCGCATCTCCGTAGGCGCGCGCCGTATCGAACTGCGTGATGCCGTGTGCAATTGCCCCGCGCGCGATTGCAATCGCCTGCTTTCGCGTTGGTTTGCCCGTTTCGTTCACTCGGCCGTACTCCATGCCAAGTTGCGCGGTTCCGAGCACAAACTTGCCTTCGACTCTCTCGCAAGAGGGTGACGAGTCGGATTCTTCCATTGTGGTTAACCCTGCGAGCTTTCGGACCAGTCCGAGCCACGGGACTTTCACAGGATTGGACACGTCCTGAAAGAGCCGCAGCATGAGTTCGTAATCCGCTGGCTCATCAATCGTGCAGCGCAGATGGCTGAAATTCTCGTTCCTTGCCAGCCTGGGCGTGAAGAGCACCGATTTGCAATTGCGCTTCATCCACAACCCAACGTGCTCGCGCTCCTCAGGTGAGCGCGCCAGCGCGTGCGCGGTTCGCAACGTGGCCACCGAAAACGCTTCCACCGATAAACCGTAAGGTACAAATGAAGTGGAAACGTCCAGATACTCCGCTCCGCCACGCGCGAACACCTGCAACACTTCCGCAACCAGCGCGCCATCGGGGATGACGTTATCCCCCGTTAGCCGCACCACGACGCAATCGCTCGGCAGGTTTGCAGTCGCAAGGTAATAACGACTGAGGACGTCACCCAACGGGCCGCGAAACACTTCTATTCCGTAATTGCGTGCTTCGCTCGCCAATACGTCGTCTGATGAATCGTCCGATGTAGCCAGAATGGTAGCGTGCTGCCGGTTGGCTGCCCGCAATGCCGCCAGAATTGCGCTTGGATATCCCGCGATGGGCAGCAGGGCTTTCCGTGGAAGACGTGTGCTGGCCGTGCGTGCCTGCAAGATGACGAGGGCTTTCATTCAACCCCTGACTGCTGCGCGAATTTATTTGGCATACGCCGCGATTACTTTTTCGACTGCGCCAATCACGTCTTCTACGTCGCAGTCTGTCATTGCGTGAAATAGCGGCAGGCTGATCAGGCGCTCATATGCAGCTTCGGCGACCGGAAATTCTCCGCGTTTACAGCCAAAACGTTGTTCATAGTAGGAGTGCATATGCACCGGAATGTAGTGAACGTTGACGCCAATATTTTCCGCGCGAAGAGCCTGAAAAATTTGCGAGCGATCGGCGGAAAGCGAACACAGTTCAAGTCGGACCGGATACAAATGCCAGGCCGGAACGGCTTCGTTCAGAACAACTGGAACCCGGATTTCGGCCATTTCGCGAAAAGCGTCCAAATAATGTTGCGCGATCTCTCTCCTGCGCGCGAGATTCAACTCGAGTTTTGCGAGTTGGCTGAGCCCCAGAGCGCACCCGATGTCGCTCAGACGATAGTTGAATCCGAGAAGAACCATTTCGTAATGCCATTGCCCTTTCGCCTGCCGGTCACGGGCTTCGCTGCTGATTCCATGATTGCGAAATTTGCGGAGCGTGTCGGCAAAACGAGAGTTGTTCGTCGTTACCATTCCGCCTTCGCCTGTCGTTATGTGCTTCACCGGATGAAAGCTGAAGACGGTCATGTGCGAGATACTTCCGACCCGCCTGCCGCGATAGTCCGCACCGAGCGCATGGCAAGCGTCTTCAATCACAACCAGGCCGTGGCGTTCGGCAATTTCGTCGATAGCCTCGAGGTCAGCAGGATGGCCAGCGTAGTCGACGGGCAAAATCACCTTCGTGCGCGAGCTGATACTCTTCGCGACCAGCTCCGTATCGATATTCAGCGTGTCGTTGCGAACATCTGCAAAGACCGGAGTGCCGCCCTGATAAAGAATGCAATTCGCCGTCGCGGCAAAAGTCAGAGGAGAAGTAATCGCCTCATCGCCGCTTCCGATCCCCGCTGCGAACGCGGCTCCGTGCAGCGCTGCAGTCCCGCTGCTGAAGCTTAGTGCGTATCGTGCGCCCACCCATGCCGCGAATGCCTCTTCAAATTCGTTTACCTTGGGGCCGGTCGTCAACCAATCGGAGCGCAGAGTTTCGACGACGGCGCGAATGTCGTCTTCATCAATTGACTGCCGTCCATACGAAAGAAGTTTCTCGCGCACTGGCTTCCCGCCTCGCACTGCGAGAGCTTCTTTTGCTGGCGCCGTGGTCGTCATTGGTCCATTAGTGGGTTACGCATTCGGGCGCAGTTGGGGCCTGGGTTCGTGCAGGGATTGGCGGCGCGCTTCCCTCGGCCAATTCGTAGAGCTGGTCCGCAGTGAGCCAATGCGGATTGGAATCGCTGGCATAGCGAAAGCCTTCCGCTAAAGGCGTTGCATTCGCCCAATTCTCTTTGCGCCACCACGAGTGCGCCGGCTGGATGACGAACATGTCTTGAGTTTCCATCGCGTTTCTCGCCTCGTCTTCGGAGAGCAAGACTTCATGAACTTTTTCGCCGGGGCGGATGCCGACACAATCAATTTGGCAAGCGGGCGCGATAGCCTGCGCCAAATCCAGCAGCTTCATGCTGGGAATTTTGGGAACGAAAATCTCTCCGCCGTGCATCTGCTCAATGCAGCGGATTACAAACCGCACGCCCTGATCCAGGGTGATCCAGAAGCGCGTCATGCGGGCGTCTGTGATTGTGATCCGCCCACGTGCACGCTGCTCAATGAAAGTTGGAATCACACTTCCCCGGCTGCCGAGAACATTGCCGTAGCGCACGCAGCTGAAGCGGGTCTCCTGCGCTCCCGAGTAAGCATTGGCCTGCACGAACATTTTTTCGGCGCAGAGCTTGGTGGCGCCGTAAAGATTGATGGGATTCACAGCTTTATCGGTACTCAACGCGAGAATGCGGCGGACATGGCAGTTAATCGCCGCTTCGATGACGTTCTTCCCGCCAGTGATGTTGGTTTGAATGGCTTCGAAAGGGTTGTACTCGCACGCGGGAACCTGTTTCAGCGCGGCCGCGTGCACGACGACGGTGACTCCGGAGAAAGCTCGCTCCAGCCGCTGCATGTCGCGCACGTCGCCGAGAAAAAACCGCAAACTGGGGTGGTCGAGCCCGGAGATCCGCATCTCATGCTGCTTCAATTCGTCGCGGCTGAAAATGATCAGCTTCTGCGGCCGGTATTCGCGCAGCATGATCTCGATAAATTTTCTGCCAAAAGATCCGGTGCCTCCGGTGATGAGCACAACCTGGTCGGTCCAATTCATTTGCGCTCCGCTTGAACTCCTGCAACTGCTTCGAAGTGCGCACAATTCGCGCAGTAATTCACATTCTTAACTACGTAGCGTTGTGAATCGTGATTCTTTCAGCGCATGGAACCAATTCGATCACGTCCTGCGCCTGATTTTCTCTGCGATACTGCGGAGCAAGCGTACCTGTGTCCATCGGTACGGGGAGAATTTTGCTTCGACTGCAGAGCCCTAGGAGAGGCTGATTGGAACCCGCTCCGGCAACACAACTTGGCCCGCAAAACTTGCGTGAGTTGTCGCCTGTGCCGATGCAGCTCAGCCGGACATTGGCGAATCATCCATCGCTCGCCACAAACGATTCGATTCTTCGTGATTACCTGCGCGTCCTGATCAAACGCAAATGGCTGGTGCTCGGCAGCCTGGCTATTGTTTTTGGCGGGTCGCTGATCGCTACGCTTCGTACCACGCCTATCTACGATGCGGTCGGCAGCATTGCAATCAATAAGCCCGATCCCATGCTGCAAAGCCTGCGCGATGGTGGCAGCAGTTCCGAGGATTACTATTACGACCCCACCGACCTTGATACCGAAGTCAGAATTTTACGCAGCGACTTGCTCGCGTTGCAGGTGGTGAAGCAACTGAATTTAGACCGGCTGCCGGAGTTCGGCGGCAGCGGTGCGCCGGCTTCCTCGTCACTCGAGCTCACGACCGATGCGCTCGGGCCAGATTCGCCGCGCGCAGATCTTGTGCTTGCCAGCTTCAAATCAAATCTGCGCGTAATTCTGGAGCCGAACACTCGCATCATCGACATTCACTATCGCAGCCCAAACAAGGAACTGGCCGCGAAGATCGTGAATACGGTCGCAAATACCTATATCGAGCAGAATTTCAAGACTCGATTTGAATCGACCATGCAGGCATCCGACTGGCTTTCGCGGCAACTGGTCGATCTGCAAATGAAGGTCGAGACTTCGCAGGAGAAGCTGGTCAAATATCAAAAAGACCATCAGATTCTCGGAATCGACGATAAACAGAACATCACCACGGCCAAGCTGGACGAGTTGAACAAGGAACTCACCGCCGCAGAATCCGAGCGGATGCAAAAAGAATCGGTGTATCGGCTGGCCGAGGCGGGCGATACGGAATCTGCCGCGGCGGTTGCTCAAGGCGCCGCGCAAAGTAAGCTCTCGGGCGATTCTTCGGCGCTGCTCGAAAAACTGCAGGAGCAAAAGGCCGATGTCAACATTCAGATTGCGCAGATGAGCACGCAATTTGGCCCCGCATATCCGAAGGTGGCGCAGCTGAGCAATCAGATCAAAGAAATCGATGCGCAGATACAGGGTGAGATGAAGAAAATCGCGGCGCGACTGCGCGGAGATTACCTGGCCGCGCTGCAGCGTGAGAACATGTTGCGCGCTGCCCTCGAAGAACAGAAGCAACAGGAAAATAAACTCAACGAGAGCGCGATTGAATACAGTTTCCTGAAACGTGATTTTGAGACCAACCGCACGCTCTACGAAGGCCTGCTGCAAAAATTGAAGGAAGCCGGAATCACCGCCGGCCTGCGTTCCAATAATATTCGCGAAGTCGATATCGCCCGCACGCCAACTGCGCCGGCGGAGCCGAACATTCCTCGTAATTTGGGGTTTGGTTTCATGCTGGGGCTTACCAGCGGAATCGGCCTCGCATTTTTACTCGAGGGCATCGATAACACGGTGCGAACGCCCGAGCAGGCGCAAGCGATCTCAGGGCTGCCGTCGCTTGGGATGATTCCGCTGGGATCGCGGAACAATTTAGAAAGCAGTTCGCGCAGCCTTTCGGTGGCCACTTCGAAGGAAGTCGTCGAGCTGATCACGCAATCGCGGCCGCAATCGCAAATGTCAGAGGCATACCGAGCATTGCGCACTTCGCTCTTGCTAACGTCAGTTGGAGCGCCGCCGAAGATCATCCTGATCACGAGCGCGCTGCCGCAGGAAGGCAAGACAACCACCAGCATCAACACGGCCACTGTCCTGGCACAAAAAGGAACGCGCGTACTTCTGATTGATGCCGATCTGCGCCGGCCAAGCATTCACAAGACGCTTGGACTCGGTCCGCGGATCGGGCTGAGCAATGTGCTGACTGGAGGCGCAACGTTACAGGACGCAACGTTTCGCTCGTCTTTGCTGCCGAATTTGTTCATCATGCCGGCCGGGACGCCACCGCCAAACCCGGCAGAGTTGCTGGCGTCGGCACAAATGAGCGAAATACTCTCCACGCTTCGTGAAGGCTACGATCACATTGTGGTGGATACGCCGCCGACTTTGTCGGTGACGGATGCGGTCGTGCTCTCGCCATGCGCCGACGCGGTTGTGCTGGTGATTCGCTGCGGGCAAACGACCAAGCCCGCCCTGCGCCGGTCGCGCGAAATTCTGACCCAGGTGAACGCGCGGGTTGCAGGTGTGTTGCTGAACGCGGTGGATCTGAGTTCGCCCGACTATTACTACTACTACGAGTATCAGGGAAAATACGGGCACCGGTATTACGACGAAGACTTGGGCTCGGGCCAGGATCAAACGCGCGCCGCTTCTTCGAGTGCGTAAGTAAACAAGTGCGTAAGTAAACATGAGTTTCGAAATTCGCCACCCTGGCAGGCAGTTGGTCTTTGCGTCTCTTTTTCTCTCTGCAACAGCGGTATATCTGGTTCTCGTCAGCGCTCAATTTGTGGCGGCGCAATTTGCCGGCACCTTGCGGCCACGAGCTCTCCATTGGGCAATCGGACTGGACCCCGGGAATGCTGAGTATCGCGACGAATTAGCGCAGTTCGAGCTGCGTGCGCGCGAGACGCCCGGCGCTGCTTTGCGGTGGTCTCAGTCGGCGATTGCGCTCGATCCCAACAACAACCGCTATTGGCTGCACCAGGCGATGGCCCAGGAAGGACTCGGGGATTTTTCCGCCGAGCGAAACTCTTTGATCCAGGCCAGTTTCCATGAACCGCATTCGGCGGGACTGGCGTGGGACGTTGCCAATCTTCTTTTGGCGCAGGGCGATACCCAAGATGCGCTGCCTGAATATCGCAAAGTCATGGAAAACGATCCTCCGCGCACGCTTTCTGCCATTGAAATTTGCTGGAGAATTGATCCGGACGCTGACTTCCTGCTGCAAAATGTACTCCCCGAAAACGTCGATAAAGCGTTTCTGAGTTTTTTAATTTCGAAGAACGAACCGGACGCCGCGGCCAAGGCCTGGAGCAGAATCGTTGAATTACAACAGCCGGTTGAGCATGCGTTTTTGTTTGAATATTTGCGCTATTTGTTTGCCAATCATCAGCCCGAGCAGGCCGCGCGGGTGTGGCAGGAATCGACGAACTTATCGGATCTCGCGGCATACCAACCAAGCGAAGAGAACCTCATCGTCAACGGAAATTTCAGCCTCGATATTTTGAACGGCGGTTTCGATTGGCGGTACCAGAAAACGCCAGCCGTCACGCTGGCGCTCGATCCGATTGAAACGCATGCGGGATCAAAATCGCTGCGCATTTCGTTTGAAGGGCCAGGAATTGTGGACGCGGGAATCCGTGAAATCGTTTCTGTCGAACCCGAGACGCAGTACGAATTTTCCGCGTTTTACCGGGCAGAGGAAATGGACGGCGCCGGAGGGCCGCGATTCGCAATCCAGGATCTTTACAGCGAGGAAACATTTTTCATGAGTGACGATCTTCGCAACGCCGAGTTCTGGACGCCTGTAAACAGCACCTTCACCACTGGACCGGACACACATCTCATTGTATTGCGGATTGCGAGGGTGCCCGGGGCGAGTCCGATACGCGGGGAGCTGTGGATTGATGATCTGAAGCTGGTCACGGCCGACCACGAGGCGTCGCTGAAGAAGGAGCAACCGTGACCGCACCATTGCCCCTGCCCGATGTTCCTGTTGAGGCGGTTGAGCCCAGGCCGAATCGACGGCCAATTGACAACCGTGTTCTCTACGGGCTGACTGCGTTGCTGATGTTTTGTGTGCTGGCGTTCGGCGGACGCGAGCCCTGGGCTATTTTTGCCTTCCAGGCCGGAGCGGCGATTCTGTTTTTAATCTGGTTGCTGAAGCAAATGGGGCAAGCGGACAAACCCAATTTTCGCTGGAACCCATTGTTTGCGCCGATGCTCGCCTTCGCTTCCCTGATTTGCATTCAGCTGATTCCGGGAGTTTCGGCATATTGGCACGCGACGTATTCGCAATTATTGCAATTCGTCGCCTACGGAATTGTTTGCTGGCTGCTCGTTCAGACGCTCACCCACAGCCGCCAGGTGCGCAGAATTGGCTACGCGCTAACGATCTTCGGAATCAGCGTCGCAGTTTTTGCGGTCGTGCAAAACCTGAGTTCCCCGCATAAGCTCTATTGGCTTTTAACCCCGCGTTTTGGCGGCTGGATTTACGGCCCATACGTAAATCACAATCATTATGCCGGCCTGATGGAAATGCTTGTACCCATCCCGCTGGTCTTCGCCTTCAGTCGCTTTGCCCACCAGCGAGAAAGGTGGATTGCCGCTTCGGCTGCCGCCTTCATGAGCGCGACAATTTTTCTTTCCGGCTCGCGTGGCGGCATGATCGCGTTAGCGATGCAGATTGTGCTGTTTCTATATTTCGTCGTGCGAGAACGGCAGAAGGAAAATGTTGCGATTCTATTGGGCGGGTTTCTCCTGATCGGGGTCGCAGTCATCGCCTGGAGCGGCGGGCGAGAAGTTTCCACGCGAATCGCAACTCTCGCTGCCGACAAACGTTCTGAGGTATCACCTGACGTCCGCATGCAGATCGATCGTGACACTCTGAAGATGGCATTGCAACGTCCGATACTCGGCTGGGGGCAGGGCACATTTCCCGAAGTTTATCCGCGCTTTCGCAGCTTCTACACGGATTCGCTGGTCAATGCTGCGCATAATGATTATCTGCAGGCACTGGCAGAAACCGGAATTGTGGGATTCGGAATCATGATCTGGTTTCTGGTCAGCGCCCTTCGCCCCGCGGCGCGCAAATCCAAAACGTGGACTTCAGATTTGAACGGCGCCGTGTCCGTTGCCGCCATTCTTGGCATCAGCGGCATTCTGGTGCACAGCCTGGTTGATTTCAACATGCAGCTACCGGCAAACGCCGCGGTGTTTTATTCGCTTTGTACGGTGGCGGCAATGGAGCCACGGTTCACGCACTATCGCCGAGGGCATCACAAGCCAGAAACTGGATTGCCGACGGAATCACCAGTGCCGGTGAACGCGTAATCACACTCGTGATCTCATCTCTCCGTCATTCTCTTGCGCTTGCGTCGCCGAAACGGTTCTGTTAGTGCTTTGTAGATGATCGTTGAGGCCCTTCACCGTATCGTGAACCACCGCGAGTCGCTGTCGCGGGAGGAAGCATGTTTGGTCATGGGAGAAGTGCTCTCCGGCCAGTGCACGGATGCGCAGATTTCGGCGCTGCTGGTCGGTTTGCATATGAAGGGCGAAACCGTGGAAGAGATTGTGGGCTTCGCAGAAGCGATTCGCGCGGCCGCCGCTCCCATCCATGTTTCCAACAATTCCGTTCTCGATGCCAGCGGCACCGAGCGCGAGGCGCTGGTTGATACCTGCGGAACCGGAGGCGATGCCGCCGGCACCTTCAACATTTCGACTGCGACTGCGTTCGTGGTCGCGGGCGCAGGCGTTCGCGTTGCCAAACACGGCAATCGTAGTTCAACTCCGAAGCTGAATGCCGCAGGAATGAGCACCAAATGCGGCGCTGCCGACGTGATGGAGGCACTCGGAGTCAATATTCAGCTTTCGCCTGAGCTTCTGGCGAAGTGCCTGCAGGAAGTCGGTATTGCATTTCTATTCGCACCGGCCATTCATTCCGCGGCGAAATACGTCCAGAACGCCCGCCGGGAGACGCGTCTGCGCACGGTGTTTAATCTGCTTGGCCCGCTGACGAATCCTGCAGGGGCGTCCGCGCAAGTGGTTGGCGTGTACGCGCTCGACCTGGTCGAAAAAGTTGCCGAAGCCCTGAGCATGTTGGGAACGCATCGCGCGTTCGTGGTCCATGGACTGGATGGCCTCGACGAAATCACGATCACCGGGCCAACTCGCGTGGCTGAAGTGCATGAAGGATCGGTGCGCAGCTACGAAGTCGCTCCCGAAGAATTCGGGATGAGCAGCGCCCCGCTCGAGGCAATTTCAGGCGGAGTTGATGCGACGCACAATGCTGCGATAGTGAGAGACATCCTGAGTGGAGAGAAATCTGCGAAACGTGACGTGGTGCTGATGAATGTCGCCGCCGCTCTGGTTGCAGCCCAGAAAGCCACGCATCTTGCCGATGGCGTTCAACTCGCGGCGAAATCGATCGACTCCGGTTCGGCGATGAAGAAACTGGATGGCTTGATCCAATTCACTCAATCGCACTGACCGCTCCCAGAGGCCTGCTCGGCGATTTTAGATATTCACTTTCTCCAACCATTGCGCGATCTGCACATTCCAACCCAGGTCCTTCGTTATCGTGTCACGCAGCTGAGAGGAAGCGCTGGGTTCGCCGTGCACTA
>DATIYR010000193.1:0-23518 GCA_035517535.1 Terriglobales bacterium | reverse complement strand
CCTTGCACCGACGGCTATTTCGGCGAGCTGCTGGCAACGTCGCTGCGTGCGCACGGCGTGAAGGGACTCGTGATTGATGCGGGCTGCCGCGATATTCGTCATCTGACCGAGATGAAGTTTCCCGTCTGGAGCCGCGCCATCAGTTCCCAGGGCACGGTCAAGAACACGTTGGGATCGGTGAATATTCCTGTCACTTGTGCGGGAGCACTGGTTGAAGCCGGCGACGTGCTTGTGGCGGATGATGACGGGGTCGTCGTAGTAAAACAAAGCGCGCTGCGCGAAGTGGCCGCGGCGGCGGAAGAACGGGCCCGCAAGGAAGATGCAACTCGGGAGCGGCTTGCGCGTGGAGAGCTCGGGCTTGACATCTACGGTTTGCGCAAGAAGGTCGCCGATCTGGGACTGAAATATATTTGAAGCAATGTCGCGCACCTCGCAAACCGCCATCCCGTGCACGCTGATGCGCGGCGGCACGTCTAAAGGGCCTTTCTTCCTGGCCAGCGATCTGCCACACGATGTTGCAACCCGAGACCGCGTGTTGCTTGCGGCCTTGGGATCTCCCGACTCCAGGCAAATCGATGGCGTTGGCGGCGCTGACCCTCTGACCAGCAAGGTGGCAATCGTCTCCCGTTCTTCGCGGCCTGGAATTGAAGTGGATTATCTCTTTGCTCAGGTTTCTGTCGATAAGCCACTTGTCGACGTGACCCCGACTTGCGGAAACATGCTGGCGGGGGTTGGGCCATTCGCGATTGAGCGCGGCTTGGTTACCGCACGCGACCCAATCACGCCGGTAACTATTTATATGGTGAACACCGGAACCGTCGCTGTGGCCCACGTTCCCACGCCCGGTGGCGAAGTGAGTTACGCGGGAGAGACATCGATTGCCGGAGTTCCCGGTACCGCCGCCGCGATCCGCATCGATTTCCGCGATACCGCTGGCTCCGTCTGTGGCGCGCTGTTGCCAACCGGCCACGCGCTCGACCAGCTTGATGGAATCGACGCAACCCTGATTGATAACGGCATGCCAATGGTTATGCTGCGCGCGTCGGATTTTGTTATCTCGGGGTACGAATCTCCTGCCGAGCTGAACTCGAATCAACAGCTCAAGGCGCGGCTGGAAGAAATTCGTATTTTGGCGGGCGAACGCATGGGCCTGGACGACGTGCGTTCGAAAGTTGTTCCCAAGATGACGCTGATCGCGCCGCCACAACACGGCGGCCACGTGATGACACGCAGCTTCATTCCGCACAAATGCCATAGCGCCATCGGAGTTCTAATGGCGGTGACGGTGGGCACGGCGTGCATTCTTCCGGAATCAGTCGCCCGCGGAATTGTGCATACACAAGGCGGGTCGGTGCAGCGGCTCTCGATTGAGCATCCCAGCGGCGAATTTTCGGTTGAGTTTCAGGTCGAGCACCGTGGCGGCGAACTGAAAGTTGTTCGATCAAGCCTGATTCGAACCGCGCGCGCTCTTTTTCGAGGCGAACTGCTGGTGCCGGCAAACGTTTGGCCAGGAAAGCAGCGCATCGACTCCAGCGATCTTTCGCCCACCGTCCAACATGCCTGATAACTCTATTTCCCGGGTAGCCATCATCGGCTTTGGCGAAGCCGGAGGAATTTTCGCCAAAGATCTCGCCGCGCGTGGAATCGATGTCAGTGTCTTTGACATTCTGTTCAATTCCACACGACAGCGGCAGCCAATGCTGAAGAAAGCGAAAGCCTGCGGAGTTGCGGCTGCGCGCAATTTGAAGGAATGCGTAGAGAACGCCGAACTGGTGATTTCCGCTGTGACTGCCTCATCCGATCTGGACGTGGCGAGAGACGTGGGGCGGATTCTCGGCAAGGGCCAGATTTTTCTCGACATCAATTCGGTTTCGCCTGAAACCAAGCGTAAGGCTGCCGGCCACTTCGCGCGTATAGGGGCGCGATACGTCGAGGCTGCGGTGATGTCCCCGGTTCCCCAAAAGCGGTTACAAGTTCCCATGTTGCTGGGTGGACCTCATGCCTGCGAGGCCGCCGAATCTCTGAGGAAGATCGGCATGAATGCAACGCCGGTCAGCGATCAATTCGGCGTGGCTTCGGCGGTCAAGATGTGCCGCAGCGTGGTCATCAAAGGATTGGAAGCGCTGGTCGTTGAGTCGCTATTCGGGGCGAGGAAATATGGGGCAGAAGATAAGGTGCTTGCATCCCTGGCCGCGACCTTTCCAGATATGGGATGGGAAGGCGAATTGCCTGATTACCTGATCAGCCGCGTCGCCGAACATGGCCTTCGCCGGGCGACGGAGATGCGCGAGGTGGCGCAGACACTAAAGCACGTCGGCATCGTGCCGATGATGGCGCTTGCGACTGCTGAACGCCAGGAGCAACTCGTCCGCGAGATGGCGAAGCGGAAAATTGTGTACGATCCGGACGAGCCGTTCTCGTGGCGTTCTCTCAGCGATGCCGCGGGGCGCCAACCGCGTCGGTCGAAGACTGGCAAGGACGAGGATACAACTTCTACCGGCAGATAGACAACAATGCAAAAGCTACAGCTCTTCCTCGCCTGTGCTCTCTTACTCGCAACGGCTTCCTGCGCAAAGCCGACCGAAGAGAGTGTGACAGAAGTAAAGAACGGAAACTTTAAGGTTGAAGTTCGATCTCAGGAGTTCCATCACTCTGGGGTTCGTAACGTGGACATCTGCATCGCTGACGCATCCAGCATCGAATTTCCGAGAGACAAGTCGCAGTGCCTTCTCCATGGATTTGACTTCTCAGGACTGACCGTGAAATGGCTGTCAGAGCGCAATATCGAAATCTCATTCAGCTGCGGAAGGGTTTTGAGGTTCTCGAATTTCGCTGTTATCTCAAAGCATCATCCACTACCCATCGAGTTTTACGCGACGCTCGATGATGAATGCAATACTGCGCCAACGCGCGCGTCCGCTCCTGAATAGCGTTTACCGTTCCATCGCTGCGATCTCTGCGGTTTGCCCCGTCGATCGCGAACCGACGCGCGTAAGATTCATGCTCACTTTTGCTCCGTGCGCGTGCTCCACCATCAAGGCGGCCACTCGCGAACTCTCACCGTTTTCGAGCGCCTCAACGATGGCATGATGCTGGCGGTGCGAGTAGAGCAGGTGGTCGTACATACGGGGAAGATCAATTTTGTCGAATGCAATGGCATGCGCCGCCGCGAACGGGATTCGCCCATTGCGCTCGATCGCCTCCGCCACCACTTTGCTGCCGCATCCCTGCACGATCAGCGAATGGAAGTGCCGGTTCATATCGCCGTAGCGGGCTTCGTCGGCGAGGACCACGTGGCCCTTGGCGAAAATCTCATCGCCTTCGCGGAGACATTCATGCAGCGAGTGAATGAGCCGTCGCGACGGCCCTTGTTCCGCCAGCATGCGGGCCGCCAGGCCTTCAAGCGCGCCGCGGACGTCAATCGCATCCATGATCTCCTGCGAGGTAAACGCCCGCACGATAAAGCCGCGAGTGTCGAGCTGCGTGAGCACGCCTTCCTGGGCGAGGATCGGCAGCGCCTCACGCACCGGCGTGCGCGAGACGCCGAGCTTGGCCGCCAGTTCGACCTCGCGCACCCGCGCGCCCGGACGCAGTTCCCCGTGCAAAATCATTTCGCGGATTCTGACGATGACGCGTGAGTTTTTGCCCGCCATTGTGTGCAACCTGCTTAAGCTTACTTTCGACGACTGAAATTCGTATACATTCTATTTCGAACTGCCAACGGGAGGAAGGCTGGTCTGGGTTTGTAATTGCGTACAGTACACTGAAGGAACTTTCGAGTTCGCCGTAAACCGGTTCCACAGGTGAGCCTTTGAGAAACTCCGCCATTCTGTTGGTGCAGTGTCCAGACCGCAAGGGGCTGAATGCCACTATCTCGGAATTCATAAGCCGCCACGAAGGCAACATTTTGAACTTTGAGCAGCACCAGACGGTCGAAGAGCAGCTCTATCTGGCGCGCATCGAATGGGACCTCGACGGATTTCAACTTGACGTGAAGAATTTTCCCGAGAAGTTCATGCCCATCGCACAACGCTTTTCAATGCAGTGGCGGATTGCTCTATCGAGCTACCGTCCGCGCGTGGCGATTTTTGTTTCCAAACACGATCATTGCCTGATCGACCTGCTGTATCGGCAGCGCACAGGAGAGCTGGCCTGTGATATCGCGGTGATTGTGAGCAATCATCCCGATGCCCAGCGCGACGCGGAGTTTTACGGCATCCCCTACTGCGTTGTCCCGGTGACGAAAGGGAACAAGCCTGAGGCCGAGCAACAAGAGCTGGCGCTTCTCCAGGAAAACAACGTCGATCTCATAGTGCTCGCCCGCTATATGCAGGTGTTGTCGTCAGAGTTCATCCGGCATTATCCGGAGCGCATCATCAACATTCATCATTCGTTTCTGCCAGCCTTTGTTGGGGCCAAGCCACACCTGCAAGCCTATCGGCGCGGGGTGAAGCTGATCGGAGCGACGGCGCACTATGTGACCGAAGTTCTCGATGACGGTCCCATCATCGAGCAAGGCGTGCAGCGAATCACACACAAAGACACAGTCGAGAGTTCGATCGAAAAGGGGCGCGATCTCGAGAAGGTGGTCTTGTCCCGGGCGGTACGATGGCACATCGAGAACCGGATTTTGCTGTATGAAAATAAAACCGTAATTTTCGAGTGACTGGCGACAACACCATTCCAGGACCGCTTCCAGCACGAACCGAGAGAAACCACTGAGGGCACGAAGGTACACGAGGACTTTCCGCCTTGTTTCCTTCGTGCACCTTCGTGTCCTTCGTGGTTATTCCGTGGGAGGCCACTGATGTCGACCTCTGTGGCCGCCCGGAATGTCGCGCTTAGGCATCACCCCTGCAGCCCAAACAACTGCATCGCATTCTCTTTCAGAATCAGCGGACGCACCTCATCGCGGAAGGCAGCCTTCTCGAAATCGGCCAGCCATCGATCGGGCGAAATCAACGGATAATCCGAGCCAAACAGCATCTTGTGCTTGAGCAGGGTGTTGGCGTATTGCACAAGGTTCGGCGGGAAATACTTTGGCGACCAACCGGAAAGATCGATATAGACCTGCGGCTTGTGCAGGCAGATGGAAAGGGCTTCGTCCTGCCAAGGAAACGAGGGATGCGCCATGATGATTGGCATGTCGGGGAAATCGACAGCCACGTCGTCAATGTCCATCGGATTGCCATACTTCAGTCGCACGCCGCCACCTCCCGGTAAACCCGCGCCAATGCCACTATGGCCGGTATGAAAGATGACAGGCAGTCTCGCCGCGTTGACAACTTCGTAAAAGGGATAGGCCAGTTTGTCGTTGGCATGGAACTGTTGCACCGGGGGATGGAGTTTGAAGCCGCGAATCTTGCCCGCAGCGATCAATCGTTCCGCTTCTTCGACTGCTGCCTTGCCGCGCATAGGATCTACGCTGGCGAAGGCGAACATAAAATCGGAGTTCTCGGCGGCGAAGGCCGCGACCTCATCGTTAGGGATGGGCTTGCGTCCCGTGAGCCGCTCGTCCACGCTGAAAACCACACACCCGATCTTGCGCGAGCGATAGTATTCGGCCAGCGCCTGGCGGCCGCGCTTCACGCCGGAATCACCAAAGTATTTTTTGGCGGCCACGTTGGCCGTGTTGTCGCCCTCTTCACTCTCGATGTGAACATGGACATCAATGGCGATCAAATCGCGAACGTTCATGTCTTTTGGCCTTTGCTGGCTTCGATTTCTTTCTGCGCAATGTGAAACGCCGTATTCGCCGCGGGCACTCCTGCGTAAATTGCGGTTTGCAGAAGCAGTTCCTTGAGGTCGCAGGGTTCGAGTTCATGCTCCAGTCCGGCACGCAGATGCATGGCGAATTCTTCCCAACGCCCCAGCGCCGCCATGGTAGTGAGAACCAATAATCGCCGCGTGCGCAGGTCGAGGCCTGGACGCGTCCAGACAGTGCCCCACGCAAAACGCGTGATCAATTCCTGAAAGTCGCGGTTGAAGTCGTCGGTTCCCGCCACCGCGCGATCCACGTGCTCATCACCGAGAGCCACACGGCGCTGCGCCATACCAGCTTCGAGCAGGTTTGACGGATCAGCGGGTGGCAAAAGAAATTCGAGCAGCGCTGCGAGAAACGAACGCGGCCGCTCAAGGCTCGAAAGGTGAGCCGCTGGCAGATGCACGGCGCGCGCGTTTGGGATCTCCTGCGCCAGCAGTTCACCGTTGCCTTCCCAAGGTGTAGAGATGTCGCGATCGCCTGCAATGACCAAGGTTGGAACGCGAATCTGCCCGAGTGCCGGGCGCGAATCGACGTCGCGCAGCGCCACGCAACAGCCGAGATACCCCACTGGATTGGCCCCCAGCAAGACTGATCTAACGGAATTGGCGTAAGCACTGTTCCTGGTTTCCGCCGAAAAAAATCGCTGCATAACTAAGTCGATGATCGCGGCCATCCCGCCTTCGGAGACCATCTTGATCCTGGTTTCCCAATTGCTGCGCTCTCCGAATTTGGCGGCCGTGTTGGCGAGAACCAGAGCGGTGAGACGATTGGCCGCATTGATCGCCAGCCACTGGCCAATAGCGCCTCCCATGGAAAGACCGCAAAAGGCAAATTTCTCTATGCCCAGAGAATCTGCGAGGCCGAGCACATCTTTGCCGAGCAGCTCGATCGAATATTCGCCGCGGGGCGCATCCGAAGCGCCGTGGCCACGTGTGTCAAAGCGCAAGACCTGAAAGTGCGGAAGCAGGTCTGCAACTTGCGGAGCCCACATCGCGTGATCGCAACCGATCGAGTGCGAGAAAATGAGCACCGGCTTGCCGGGAGTTCCTTCAAGGCGAAAAAACAGGCGCGTATTGTTTGTGTTGACGAAGGGCAATTTATCGCTCCGCTTTGCGTTTGCGCTGAATGCCGGAACTCAAGAGTGCTTTGCGAAAAGTTTCCGCCGAACCGAGATATTGTTCCGGAACTTCCATCTGCTCGAGCACCGAACGATTCAGATGAGAACTCACTTCCGGCATCTCAGCCAGCACCGCCGAAAGATGTTTGTTCTGAGCGATGCTCCTGCGCGTGGCGTCTTCGAGATGTTTGTGCGCAACATCGCGGCCGAGTTTCGGGGCGAGGAGCATCATGGCACGCTCCGCGAAAATGAGTCCCTGGGTGTTTTCGATATTCTGCCGCATGCGTTCAGAATCGACGGAAAGGCCTTCGGCGACCTCCGCCATCGATGACGCAGCCAAACCAGTTGATTGGATCACCGAAGCAACCGCCGGCCACTCGGATTGCCAGCTGCCCACTGCACGTTCATGCTCCTGCACCATTGTTGAGAGAAATGTGGCGACGAGCTCGGGCACACGCTGCGCTGCCGCGATAGTCAGCGAGCAAGCAATGGGATTGCGTTTGTGCGGCATGGTCGACGATCCGCCACGGCCGTTGCCTCCGGGCTCCGCGGCTTCGGCGACTTCGTTCTGCATGAGCAAGCTGATGTCTCGCGCAAATTTCCCGAGTGATCCCGTCAGCACGCCACAGCAACACAGCAAATTGGCTAAGCGGTCGCGATGCGTATGCCAGGGCGCGTCCGGAAGAACCAACTCCAATTCTTCGGCCAGCGCGCGGGCAACCGTGATCCCTTTGTCGCCCAATGCCGCCAGCGTACCGGACGCACCGCCGAATTGAAGGACCAAAGCCTCGGCAAACGCGGAGTCGAGCCGCCTTCGGTTGCGCCGCATTGCACCCAACCAGCCGGCTGCCTTCAGGCCAAATGTTACCGGCGGCGCCGGCTGTAGAAGGGTTCGGCCAAGCATGACCGTTTTTTTATGTCGTTCCGAAAGTGAAACCAAAGCTTTCTCAAGCCGATCGAGATCGGCAGTAAAAATGGGCTGGGCGCGTTTGAGTAAGAGAACAAGCGCCGTGTCTGCAATATCCTGGCTGGTGGCGCCCCAGTGGACCCAGCGCGCCGCTTCCGAATTTCTCGCTTTCACTTTTTCAGTGAGAACCTTGACCATCGGGATCGTCGGTGTGCCAGCGCGAAGTGTCGCACGCGACAAAACCGGAATATCGAAGACATCGACGCGTGCAGCGGCCGAGACGTGCCCGGCTGCGGTCTTCGGTATAACGCCCGTGCGTGCCTCGGCGCGAGCCAGCGCGGCTTCAAAATCCAGCATCGCCTCGAACACAGATTCATCCGAGAAAAGTTCCGCGAGTGGCTCAGTTGTGGCAAGACTTTCGATCAGGAGTGCGGCCACGAAGCTCCCTCCTCAGCCCCGGCATTATAGATGGTGGCGCACTCAAAGTTTGCCGAGCGACGAAGATGATTCCTGCGAGCCCCCGCCGCCAATTGACGCGCCTGCTATCATGCGACGGCATGGGCACATCCAGGCGCTACGAAAGTATCCTGGTCGCGATTTTGTTCTTCACCTGGGGCACGGTCTTCCTCGACCGCATGTCGCAGATGTATCTCGCGCCTTACTTTGCCCCCGAATTTCACCTCAGCCATGAGCAGGTCGGCACACTGGCATCGGCAATTGCCATTACCTGGGCGGCATCAACGCTGATTTTCGGCGCGATATCAGACCGCGTAGGCCGCAAGCCTTTGCTCATTCCGGCGGTCTTTGCTTTTTCGATTTTGTCCTGGATTTCGGGGCTGGCGCATAGCTTTCATCAACTCTTGGCCATCCGGGCGCTCATGGGTATTGCCGGGGGACCGACCTGGTCGATCATGACGGCTCTGATTGACGAATCTTCGCCGGCAACCCGCCGCGGACGAAATGTCGGTCTGGTGGTCAGCGCAGCCGCGCTCGTGGGCCTCGCCGCCGCGCCAGTGCTCACAACCCAAGTGGCGGCGCGACTGGGCTGGAGGTCTGCATTTTTCGTTTCAGGTATTCCGGGATTGATCCTGGGCCTTCTGCTCTGGAAATTCGTGAAGGAACCGAGTGCGCAGAACGCGCATGAGAAACCGTCTTTCTCCGAGTACGTGTCAATTCTGCGCTATGGCAACATTAGGCTGTGTTGTTTGGGAGCGATTGGATTCATGTCGTGGTTGTTCGCCGTGAGTGTGTTCGCGCCGCTGTACATCACGGAGGTTGCGCATGAGTCGGCAACGCAAGCCGGATTTTTTCTGGGCGCAAGCGGGCTCGGCAGTTTCTTTCTCGGGTTTCTGCTTCCCTCGCTATCTGATCGGTGGGGTCGCAAGCCCGTCTTGCTGCTGATGGCGGCGGTGTCAGCGGTGGTACCGCTCGCTTTCCTTGTGCCCGTGCTGTACCTGTACCCATTGCTCCTTGCGTTCATAGTTTTGGTCGCCAATTCCGGGCAGGGCATTGCCAGCGTCGTGCTGGTTCTAGTGCCAACGGAAAGCGTGCCCGCTCAATTCCGGGCTACGTCAATCGGTCTGGCGACGCTCGCGGGAGAAGTCGTGGGCGGTACCGCGGTGCCAATTCTGGCTGGCATCCTGGCACAGAGATATGGCTTGGCGATAACTATGTGGCTGGCCGTCGCAGGAAGTGCGCTCGTATTTTTCGCCGCGCTCTTTCTGCAGGAAACCCGGCCGGCTCAGGCCGCTGCGGTAGAACTCAGGCCACTCGAGGTCCAAGAACCGTAAGCAATCTGCATATCGATTACAGATTGCAGATTACGATGCATGGCGAGTTGAAGTACCCGAGTTTGTGGCCGTTTGCATCTCGCGCAACTTAAAGCGCTGCAATTTCCCGGTTGCGGTCTTGGGTAGTTCCTCCAAGTACTCGATCCAGCGCGGTCTCTTATAGCTGTTAAGCGTGCTGCCGACCCAGTCCTGGAGTTCTTGCGTCAACTGGTCACCTGGACGAAAGTTGTCGTTCAACACGAGAAAAGCAGCGGGCTTTGCGAGTCCAGCCTCGTCTTCTCGCGCGACCACTGCGGCCTCGCAAACGGCCGGGTGCGCGATCAGAGCGCTCTCAACCTCAGTGGGGCTGAGCCAGCGGCCATTCACCTTGAACAAGTCATCGGCCCGGCCCGCATGCCAGAAATATCCGTCGGCATCCTGGTAATACTTATCCCCCGTGCGAAACCATCCGCCATCAAATGTCGCCTTGGTTTTTTCATGCTGGTTCCAGTAACCAATGCACGTCGAATCAGCTTTGACGAGCAACTGGCCGATTTCGCCGGTCGCAACTGGCCGGCCATCATCGTCCACGATCTTCGCTTCATAACCGGGAATTATTTTCCCGCTCGATCCCGGACGAATCTCTCCCGGAAAGTTTGCTATCACGTTCTGCAAAGTCTCGGTCGATCCCAGAGCGTCCAGAATCTCGACTCCAAAACGTTGCTTGAATCGTTCAAACAACGGGGCCGGCAATGATTCTCCTGCGGAAATTGCATGCCGAATTGAGGAAAGATCAAAATCTGCACCGTCCCCGCTCTCGTATGACAACAACGCACCGTAGTTGGTCGGAACTGAAAAGAACAGTGTCGGACGGTAGCGTGCGATATTTTCAAAAATCCCGGCAGCAGTGGGGCGCGCGGGGGAAAGAATCGTGGTGGCGCCACAATACAGCGGAAAATATCCGGCGTTGCCCAACCCGTAGGCAAAGAACAGGTGGGCGACGCTGTAACATCGATCGGATTCATTCATCCGCAAAATGCCTTTAGCGTAACTCTCGGAACAGACGACCATGTCGTGGTGCAGGTGGACACATCCCTTCGGCGCACCCGTAGTTCCCGACGAATACAACCAGAACGCCACGTCGTCTTTGTTGGTAGGCTCCGCAATAAGTTCCGGAGAGGCTGTTTTCGTCAATTCACTCAGTGTGGGGAACTGCCGCCCCGCCCGCCCGGCAACCACGATTTGTTTTAGGTAGCGCAGCCGTTCGCGCGAAAGTTTCTCGAATTCCGGCAGCGAAGCTTCGCTGACCACGGCAACGCGCGCCCGCGTGTCATTGAGCAGGTATTCGTAATTTTCCGCGCGCAGCAAGGGGTTAACCGGCACGGCCACGGCGCCGATCTTAATCGCACCAAAGAAGCAATACAGGAACTCCGGGCAATCGACCAGCGAGAGCAGGACGCGCTGTTCGACTTCGACTCCCAGGCGGCGGAAAACATTTCCAACGCGGTTCGTCCGTTCTAGCAGATCCTGATAAGTGACCGCCTCGTCGCCACATTCGATTGCGACCTTCGCACCCCTGCCCTCGGGGACGTGACGGTCCACCATCACCGTCGCAACGTTGAAGGTTTCGGGTAAGTTGATCAAATGAATGCAACCCTGTGCAGACTCTTCAGTTTATGGCTCAGCTGGGCTTGACCGGGGCGGAGTATAGCATGAACGCAATTGTCTACCGCTTATGCCAGCGTGTTTTCCTGAGGCTTTCGCGCCGTTGCTCTCAGCAAAAGGACGGGGCCGAGTATCGCTTGGCAACGGGGAGTCAATGGTGCTGGGAGGGGGAGTTGGAACATCCGGCCCTCCGAGCCGTCCACGTGGGAATCTCCCCGTCCGCAACGTGTACGAAAGCCTCGTCCTTCGGCGAGGGGCTGTTGCCTTTGCAGGTGATTTTAAGACGCGGACCGGCGTGAGTTCTGGCGTACCCGAAGGTCTCTTATGAGTAGACGCGAAGTCTCCTGTAACTGCTTGCTTTCTGCCACACGTTGGTTCGCGTTCTGTAGGATCTTTTTGGATTGTTCCAAATGCTGATCGGCAAGAAGCTCCATCAATCTGAAATGCTTGTTCTCGGCTTTGATTCTCTCATCCATGATTGTGACGCAAGATACCCTCGACGTTAACTTTCAAAGTATCGCGGATTCCGCGCTCATCATCTACGAACAGAACACCCTTGCAGGTAGCCGTTTCTTCTTTCATTCGCAAGAACAATGTTAATTGTAAGTACCAGCATAACCGGCACAGCCTGTTCGATGGGAAACTAATACTTTCCTATGATCAATGCTGGGGTTTTCCAAGCTGTTGTTTTCCTCTGAACTCACCTGTCAACTTCAGCAGCGGCTCGGGGTCTGGATCGATGTGAAAGTCCGCTCCCACCACGCGTGGTTCGCTCGAACACACTGCACAAATTAACGAATACCCGCAACGCGGCGACAGCAATAATCAGAAAGAAGCACCAGGGGTAATTCAGCTGATCGAGTAATTCATTTTTATGTAGACGCGAATGCGGTTTATACAAATCCACATAGGATTTTTACCAGACCTGGCAGGATAGTCAGTCAGTTCACAGTTCTTCCAATCGGTGTACTAGACATCGATTTAAAGATTAGTTTCCCGGCTTCATTGCTACTCGTCCCCCGAACATCACTTTCGCGGATTCGTGGCCCTCAAGATGCGCTTCGTCTCATTTCCTACATCTGCACACGACGATTGCAACCTTATTAACACAGGGAGGAACAAATGGGCAAAGTATGGCTTCAAGTTGCAGTGATTATCGCGTTAGCTCTGTCGGCCAATGCTCAAGTGGCATCCGGTTCACTCAGCGGTACGGTGGTTGATCCAAGCGGCGCCATCCTGCCCGGTGCTACGGTCACACTTATAAATGAGGGGACGAGCGCTGCGCAGCACACGACCACTTCTCCTTCCGGTGCGTTTCGCTTCACGTTGCTGCCGGTAGGGCGCTATGACCTGGAAGTTAGCGAATCAGGTTTTAGCAAGCTCAAAATGTCTGGAATTCAAGTAGATGCGAATATCGAGCGGGCGGTCGGATCGCTGCGGTTAGAGATTGGAGAAACCACCGAATCGGTTGAAGTAACTTCGGCTCCGCCGCTGATCGAAGCGGCGCAGGCGCAAATCAGCACTGCAATTACGGGCGAAGCTTTACAGAATTTTTCAGGCATTTCCGAGTTTGAAGGAATGGATTACATCGCACTTACGCTTCCCGGTGTAGCGGCGGCCCGGGACAACAATTTCTCGAATACCAATGGGGTTGGGTTCGTGGTTAATGGCCTTCGCGGGCGCAACAACGATCAACAGATTGATGGTCAAAATAACAACGACAGCTTGATTGCCGGGCCTTCACTGCAACTCAGCGATACCGATTTTGTGAGCGAGTACCAGGCGACCACGGGCAATTTCGGGCCTGAATACGGCCGCAACTCGGGTTCAGTCATCAACCTTGTAACAAAATCGGGCAGCAATCGCTGGCACGGAACTGTAAACGGCGAAGAAACCAATTCGGTCCTCACGAGCCTGACAAACGTAGAAAAAGACTTCGATACTCCGGCAGTCTTGAAGCCGCCGCGATTCAATCAGGAATTCTCGGGTGGAACCATTGGAGGGCCGCTCAAGAAAGACAGAGTTTTTGTCTTTGGCGGTTTCGATAATCTGATCGATTCATCCAGTTCGGTATTCCCGAGCGGAACTCTGACCCCGACTCCCACAGGCATCGGGCAGTTGAGTTCCTGTTTCCCCGGCAGCAAAAGTATGGCGGCCCTTTCTGCTTATGGACCCTTCGCTGTCGGCGGAGGGTCACCCACAATTTCCGGGCAGACCACCACGGCCTATTACGACAATGCGCCCGTAAACAACACCACAGACCCAGGCACAGGAGCGCCAGCTTGCGGATATCAACTTGGCGGTGTGCAGCGCACCTTGCCCAATGGTTTTCATTTTTATGACTTTATCGGCCGGGTGGATGTACATCCCACTGATTCCGACAACATCACCTTCCGGTATCTTTTCGAAAAATCTTTATTCTTTAACGCAACCGCCACGCCAGGGGACATTGCCGCTGGTTACCCGTTTAATGAGCCCGCTCTTAGCCAAGCGGGACTCATCGATTGGACACACACTTTCAATAGTCACATTCTGAATGAGTTCCGTCTCGGCTACAATCGCACCTCCGTCCAGTTTGGCGGCAATACGCTCGGCAACACCATCCCGCCGATGTCTCAGGTTGCTGACGCCCTGACTTCCATAGCTTTCGTAAATCCCTCGCTGCTTGGATTCGGAGTGAACGATCTCTTTCCTGAGGGGCGCGTCGTCAACACATATCAGCTTCAGGACAATTTTTCGTACGCCCTGGGACAACATCAGCTCAAGTGGGGCGCCAACATTACCCACCAATACTCGCCGAACATCTTCTTGCCCGGATATAACGGCGCCTTCACATTTAACGACTACGGAGCCTTTGCAGCGAATACCCCTTCAGCCGTGCTTCAAGTCGTCGGGAATCCGAACTATGCCTTCAAGGAATGGGATAACTTTTTGTATGCCGGTGACGACTGGAAAGTGAAGAGCAACCTCACGCTTAACCTGGGCCTGACATGGTCATATTTGGGTCAGCCGGGAAACATCCTGCACCAGGAGGGAGTGAAGAACCAGGCGGCATCACCGTCGTTGTGGTCGGCGTCCCTTCCCTTATCGGTGACTACATTACCTGAACTGACTCCAATACACACATTGTTCGGGCCGAGCGTGGGCTTTGCCTGGTCGCCGAATGGACGATTTATGGGCAATGGTAAAACCGTAGTTCGAGGAGGATACCGCCTGACTTATGATCCTGCCTATGACAATATCTATTCGAATGAAGCAGGTAGTGCGCCAGTAGTGTTGTCGCAGAACTTCACGCCAACCGCATCTATGCCGACGCTGCCGGGTCTTCCGGCTGCTCCGTTTGGGCCGGCTGTTCGCGCCGAATACGCCAGCCTGCTGCCGTTAGGACAACTCGACCCGCGAAACTCTCCCGAACTTGTAAGTCCGGCGTCGTTTCGCCCTGACAAGGTTCACGGCTGGTCACTGGGGGTGCAGCGAGAGATCACTAAAGATGCAGTCGTCGAAGTACGATACGTTGGAAATCATGCTGTAGATCTCTTTCAATCCGTCAATAACAATCCATACATCGCCGGTATCGCGAGCGCGTTCCCGGCGCTGGTTCCAGCCGGGGCAACACCGTGTCCGGCAGCGAGCGCTGCGGTACCGAGCGCCGTGGGACGAATTAATTGCAATGCGGGAATTCAACTTGCAGTTGGAAATACCGGGTTCTCTAACTACAACGGCTTGCAAACAGAGTTTCGCACTACCAACCTCTTTAACCAGCTGACCCTGCGTACTAATTACACCTTCAGCAAGACGCTCGATAACACCAGCGAGATCTTCAATACGTTCGGAGGCGGAAACACCGAGACCTATGCTCAGAATCCACTGAATGTCACCGGAGGAGAGTACGGAATTTCCGGCATCGATTTCCCCAACACCTGGACGTTGTCCTTTGTGGAAGATATTCCGTTCATGCGCGCACAGCACGGCTGGCTGGGACACATCGTCGGCGGATGGTCTCTCTCGGGAACTTACATCCTGCAGTCTGGACAACCTTTCACACCATCGCAGGAGGTGGTGAGTGCCTTTAGCTCGCCGGTGGAAGATGTGGGGTTCAACCAGGCCCTGAACAATGGTGTTCCGGATGTGGTGCGTCCCTTCATCGGCAGCTCGAGCGCTCCAGCTGACCAGGTCGGCATCTATGCTGCGGATGCATGCGCGTCCAGCCCTGTCTTCAGCAGTTGGGCTGCAGCGTGCGGTGCCGCACCCAATACGCTCATCAGCGTTAACAGCTTGAACGCGAGCGGAACCGTGACGCCTGTCAACAAGAATCAGGTGCGTCTGATTGCGAACGGGGGCGAGGCAGACGCAATCTTTGGTACCCCATACGGTGCAGGCCGAAACATCCTGCGCGACTATCACACCAACATGGGGAACTTCACCCTCTACAAAAGTATTAAATTCGGTGAGAGGGCCACGCTGCAATGGCACATGACCATGAACAACGCCTTCAACCATCCCAATTACGGAAATACTATTCCCGGCATCGGTGCCTTTATTGAGAATGCCGGCGTCGCGGCGCCATTCACAGATTTCGCAAGTCCGAAGTGGGTTTCGAGCGCAACCTTGGCATGTCCGGCTGGGACGCGCTGCATCTTTTTCGGTTTAAAGGTGATTTACTGACGCCGGATTAAGAATTCCCGGTTTCCAGGGACGAAATCACGTCCAATAGGTATCGACACACCATTTTGATAAAGCAATCGCACGTTAGTTTCCGACCCGTCGTGATCAAATTCTAGTCTCGGCTTCTTCTAAGTCCTGGCTTAGCTGCTTTCATTTTCGCGACAGCTTCGACAAAAAGCTGGTTCTCTACGTTCTCCACTGAGTTGCAAAATGGAGCTATCATGAGGCGCTGTATTCGGCATGGCGCTTGAAATGAAAACTCGTTGTCAGCGCTGCGGCGCCCATCTCGCTCCTGAGGGCGGCGAGGCTTACGTTTGCTCGTATGAGTGCACGTACTGTGGCAAATGCGCTGCCGAGTCAAGCGGCGTCTGTCGCGATTGCGGCGGAGAACTGAGCCGCCGGCCACGGCGCGCATCCCCTGGCACACACATATCGAACTCCGCGCCGCGACTTATGAAGACGAAGCGCTGGCCCCTGATTTGGATCCTGAGTTTCGCGGTGTGGATATTCCTGAGCCTGGTCGCCACCATATCAGTTGTTCAGTTATACCGTGGAGACAGCGATTTCAATTTCAGCGAGATCGCGGGCATGCAGTTCAGCCAACTCATGCCCTTCGCTCTCCTCACGCCGTTGGTTTTCTGGTTGGCTGACCGGTTCCCCATGGGAAAGCAGAATTGGGTCCGCCGGTCGGTTCTGTATCTCGCGGCAGGTTTTGTCTTCGCCGCAGGTCATATCGCCATGAGGGGTGTCACACCATACGGAGTGTTCGATCCGAAGACACGGACGTGGCATTCTGCCTTTTGGGATTACAAGGCTCACAAAGTGGATGTCCGATGGCGCAGTCTGGAAAGGATGTTTCTGGTAAATGCTTTTGATGACATCAATGGGACCTATCTCCCGATCATATTGGTTGCCTACGTGGTTTCCTATTATTCCAGGCTGAAAGATCGCGATCTCGCCGCCGCCCACCTTGAGGCGCAGCTAAGCAAGGCCAACCTGCGGGCCTTGAAGAGCCAATTGCAGCCTCATTTTTTATTCAATACCATGCACTCAATTTCCGGCTTGATGTTTACTGACCCGCACGCCGCGGATGCGATGATGTCCCGCCTAAGTGAATTATTGCGGATGAGCTTCGAGGATGGCGCAGAGCAGATCACTACCCTCAATCGAGAACTTGAATTTGTGAATGGTTACCTGGAGATCGAGAAAATGCGGCTTGGCGATCGCCTGACGGTTGATCTCGACATTTCACCCGAAACCCTGGATGCGCAGGTTCCCCACCTTTTGTTGCAGCCCCTGGTTGAAAATGCTGTTCAACACGGGGTCGCGAAGCTTTCCTCAAAGGGAAACATACGAATTTGCAGTGGCCAGGACGGACGGAATCTCTGGTTGAAAATCTCGGATAACGGCCCTGGATTCAATTGCCCCGCTGATTCGGCTCCAAAGTCGGGGCTGGGGCTGCGAGCGTCACAAGAACGGCTTCAAACCTTGTACGGGGAAAACCAGAGCTTCACTTTTGGCGCGCTGGCGACCGGAGGGACCGAGATAACTATTCGCATTCCGTTTCGTCCAACTGTGGATGGGGAGTAGAGACCGGATGCGGGTCATCATCGCGGATGACGAGTCTCTGGCGCGAGACAAATTGCGCCTGATGTTGAAGTCGGAGACGGGAGTGCAGGTCGTCGCCGAATGTCAGGATGGAGCCGAAACCCTGCGCGCATTAGACGCACACAAACCTGACCTGCTGATGCTCGATATAAAAATGCCTGATCTCGACGGTTTTCAGGTATTGAGCAAAGTTCCGGGCGAAGAGATGCCCATGGTCATTTTTACCACCGCTTATGACCGGCATGCCGTGAAAGCATTTGAAACACATGCGCTCGACTATTTATTGAAGCCGTTCGACCACGAGCGCCTGCATCAGGCGATGGAGCGGGCGCGCGCTGAGCTGCTAAAGACCAGCGATCACGATGCAACCCGGCGGATTCTCGAGTATCTCTCGGAAACCAGAGAACAGTTCGCGACCGGCCGTCGTTTGATCGTGCGGGCTGCAGGCCGGGTAGTCTTCCTGAGCTTTGATGAGATTGACTGGGTGGAAGCGGCGGCAAATTACGTGCGCATCCACGCGTCCAAGCAAGCTTATCTGTTAAGAAGAGGAATTGGCGAGATTGCCGAGCGCCTGGATCCAAAGCAATTTATTCGTATTCACCGGTCGGCGATTGTGAACGTGCAGAAGATCAAGGAACTTCAGCCGGTCAATAGCGGCGAATACATTGTGGTCCTGAAGGATGGCAAGGAGCTTTCGTGCAGCCGCGGTTATCGTTCCGGATTGCAACGACTGGTTGATCGAATTCTGTGACATTCCGACGCGTCGGCCCGGTACATCCATTGCGACTCCAAACCGCGAACACTTTCACCAGGCTGAGCCATTGAAGAAAGCGCACGCTCGATGGCAACAATTGCATTCCCCTGGAGCAGCGAAAAGGAAAATGACGCCCTGCGCACAATAGCGGAATAAAGTTCCTCGGGGGTCGCGGTCCCATCCAGTTCCAAAAACGCGATGCGACAGGCCCGGGCTAATTCGCTAAGCAGATGCCTCTCGTTGAGGCTGGCAGCTCGAAGGTCTCGACTGCGGGACCGACGGGCTGTTCGCTTATTGTTGGCCCGCAGAATACTTACGCGACGGCGGAGATTTCGCATCTGTTGCCTGATTCTTGCCTTTTGCTGTAACAGTTCATCCAGTTCCGTCTGCAATAGTTCCACGATCTCGTTCAGTGGGCTCGGCGTGCTGTTGGCTCCGACATTCGCAATATTCGAGATCGCACTCATTCGAATCATCATGGCAGAAGAACAGGAGTATTTATCGCAACCAGGGATAAATCGTGCAGAAACAAATGCGAATACATTTCATTTAACGTGCAGCGCGTATACGCAGATAGTCGAGATCGGCGACCGAAAAGACCGGAGCGGTACCTGTCAATCCAGTATGTCGCTACGCATCGCATTCACAGGTACTTATCCCAAGCCTACTTGTTTTGGCCACGCAAAACTTGTAATTGATGAGCATTGAAGTAATAAGTCGCAGGAGATTCCCTTGGCAGCTAATGCAACCGGAGTAACAGCAAGCGTTGACGGCGCGTTACCTGGTGTCGTCGATTCCCAGCCACAGCTATTGGAAGAAGACAAAGAGCTAGAGCACTCCGCCGAACACATTCGAAGTCAGTTATTATCCCTGTCTCTGCGGCAAGCCGACGTGCAAAAACGAATTCAGCAGGTGCGACATGCACTGGTCGCACTGGTTAGCGTCTTCGGGCCGGAAATCCTCGCGACCGCCGGTGTGCGGCGAGAAAGTACCCACCACAACGTCTCTCGAAGCCGTACGAAGGTGATTGATATCTTGCGTGTAATCTTCGGCCGGTCAACGCAGTGGGTGACGTTCAACCAGCTGCTTGAGGCAGTCCAGAAGGAATCTCCTTCGACATTGGCTGGGTTCATCAATCCGGGCGTGTCGCTTTCAAATGCGCTCAGGACTTTGGAGCGTCACGGCGAAATCGAAAGTTTCGCAGACGCACGCCCAGCGAAATGGCGATCGACCAGCAGTGGCCACTTGATGGAGACATCTTCTATGGAGATTTGATTTTGACTGAACAGCTCTTAATCTTCACGAAGGCGAGATCGACCACCCGGGGCAAGACCGGGTCGTGGGCCGACCTGGGTATCGCGGCACGTTCTTTGAAGAAATGTCTCTAGAGTGTGGAAAATCTCTTTGAGCTGAGATTTTTCTCGCCGAATCTCTTGGCTTAACAACTTTTTACGTCTTTTCACCCCTGTTTGACACCTACTCTCTTTCGGCAAACTATGTTTAGGCCGGGCTGATCCAGCGAGTGCCCGGATCAGGAGCCCAGGATGAGAGTTAACCGCCCGACCAACGCGCGCACCAAGCTAATGCTGATATTGCAGTTGGCAGTCATCCTACCCGCCGCAATGCTGGTGATCCTGAGCGCATGGCACTTGCAAACCATCGAGCGCGACCGCGCAGTCGAAGCGGCGATTCAGAGAGACTTCAGCCAAGTCCTCGCGATTTCGGAAAAGCAGATCAATCACAAAGCATATGCGCTTGTGGACGACGTTCGGACTGAATTCCCCGCGCCGGGGGCTGCATGTACTGAGACTCTGGATCGAATCCTTCTCTCTCATCCATATGTGGCCCACTTGATGCTCTACGATCCGCAAAACGGGTTCATCATTCGCTCCCAACCTGATCGGTTGAAAGACACTCCAGGTTTCACGGACGAAGCCGGTTACATGTCCAAGATGTTTGAGGGTTGGTGGAAGCTGGATTACGACGAATTCTCGAAGAAGCTGGCCAAGTTAGAAGATAAGAGCACACCGTACTATTTCGAAGGCGACTGGGTACCCCGAGGCAATAAGCATCCCTATATCTCCACCGCGATTTTTCTTATAACCGACCCGGACACAGGCACCCGGGCCATCGCTGGCATTACCTTCGACGCCGACTACCTACGCGATCAGTTTTTTCCGCAGACCCTCGATCAAGTGATGAGCCGCAACGTCGCTGAAGAGCAGACCGATAAGAATGCCGTGATCATGGTTCGGAGCAAGATGGACTCTACTCCCCTGGCGATTGGCGCGGGCTGGGACGGCGGCGAGGCCGAAGTGGAGCGTCCCATGGAGAGTGTGTTTCCAGGGTTGATCCTCGGCATGAAACTGCGCGGTACCACGCTTGCGGCCCTGGCACAGCATTTCATACACACGAGTTTCGTGATTCTTGGCGGAATCTCATTCTTACTGGCCGGGGGGATCTTTCTTACATATCGCAATGTGAGTAAGGAAATGGCGGTCGCCCGGCTAAAGTCCGATTTTGTCTCCAACGTTTCGCACGAGTTGCGTACGCCGCTTGCACTGATTCGCCTCTATGCGGAGACGCTGGAATTGGGGCGACTCACCAGTCCCGATAAGCGCGAGGAATATTACTCCATCATCCGCAAGGAGAGTGAGCGACTGACAGCACTTATCAATAACATTCTTGATTTCTCACGCATTGAAGCGGGGCGCAAAGAATATGACTTTCGCGAAACGGATATGCGTGAGCTCGTCCACAACACGCTCGAGTCGTATCGCTATCAAATCGAGCAACACGGTTTTACCTTCGAAGAGAAAATCAGCGACGTCCCGCCGCTGAAAGTGGATCGCGAAGCCATGGCTCGCTCGCTCGTAAACCTGGTGAACAACGCGCTCAAATATTCGCAAGATCGCAAATACATTGGTGTCAATCTCTATCGTGAAAATGGGGGAGTGAAACTGGAAGTGATTGATCACGGCATCGGGATACCCGCGAGCGAGCAGGAGAAAATTTTCGAGAAGTTCTATCGCGTCGGTGATCCCCTGGTCCACAACACGAAGGGAAGCGGGCTAGGGCTTTCGCTGGTGCAGCACATCGCCCAGGCACACGGTGGAGATGTTGCCGTGGATAGTACACCGGGTGCGGGCAGCAAATTTACGATCACGCTTCCTGTGAATCGGGATCAAGTCGGCAAAGCAGCCTCGGCATGAACTGTAATGGAGAAGCTAGGTATGGTCTCAATTAACGCCGCAATAAACTTTCAGATCAAAAAAGAGAAGTTGGGAGAGCGCGAGATGGCCAAAATCTTGATTGTCGAGGATGAACCCAACATGGTGGCGGGGTTGCGTGACAACTTCGAGTTCGAAGGCTATCAGGTGATCACGGCACCGGACGGCGTAGCAGGGTTGGAGCGCGCCTTGAGCGAAACGCCCGACCTTGTGATTCTGGACGTAATGATGCCGCGCATGAGCGGACTGGACGTGTGCAAGCAGCTCAAGAGCAAGCGACCTTCTATACCAATCATCATGCTGACCGCGCGGGGGCAAGAAGTAGATAAGGTCGTTGGACTGGAACTCGGGGCGGATGATTACGTCACAAAGCCGTTTTCGATTCGCGAACTGCTGGCGCGAGTTAAAGCCGTATTGCGTCGCGCGCGACCTGTACCAAAAGATCAGGAGCGCCTCTCATTTGGCGATGTCGAGGTGAATCTGCGCAGTTGCCAAGTCACGCGGGCTGGCAAGCCACTTGATTTTTCCTCCAAGGAATTCGAGCTGCTGAAATATTTCGTTTGTCATCAGGGAGAGACGCTCAGCCGCGATCGGCTGCTCGAAGAGGTTTGGGGCTACGATCGCTTCCCAACCACCCGCACGGTTGACGCTCACGTCGTTCACTTGCGGCAAAAAATTGAGCCCAGGCCAGAAGAACCACGGTTCATTTTGACCGTGCACGGCACCGGCTACAAATTCGTAAGCTAACCCTGCAAATGTTTTGGAGATCGTCATGGCAAGCGTCGTACAGATCCGTGAAGAGTGTCACAAGAAGAGACGGCGGGACCCGGTATCGGCGGCTGGCTCCAAAACATTTCCGCCTCGGCGTCACGCGCTCGAAGAGCAATTCGCCAGATTGAAGCACCAGAACGATGAGCTCAATGGCGCTATCTATGAAGCCGCTCAGATGCAGAGAAAACTTTGTGGGCCCCGCAATTTCCGAACAGGTTCTTATGAGTTCGCCAGCGAGATCTTCCCGGTGCGGCATCTTTCAGGCGACTTCATCAGCCTGATGCAGCTTGAGGCAGACCTGATTTTCATCATCGGGGACATCGCCGGCAAAGGCCTGCTGGCGGGCATGTGGTTCACCCACATGGTCGGAATGATTCGGCGGGAAGTATCTGCGCACGGCGATCCCGCAGCAGCTTTGTCGGCAGTGGACCAGAATCTTCTCGTAAGTGGTGTGGAGGTTCCTCTGACCACTTTGTTTCTGGCACGCCTGAATCCCCCGACCGGCGACCTTACTTATTGCAATGCAGGTCATCCACCTGCTCTGTTGATTCACGACGATGGCGAAGTCGTAGAACTCAAAGAGGGCGGTCCGGTGGTGGGAGCAGTCTCCGGTGGCGGATTCGTAAATGGGAGGACTACGTTAAGTGCCGGAAGCACGCTGCTCGCTTACTCGGATGGAATTCCCGAGTGCACGAACGAATCGGGAGTTGAATTCGGGGCCGCTCGATTATTGCGGGCAGTCCGTTTATCCACGCCATGCAACCCGAGCACGATGCTGTTTTCCGTTTTAGCTAGTGTGGAGAACTTCGCGGGCACCCGGGACCGCGAAGACGATATTGCGTTGATGGTACTGCGTCGGCTAAGTAATTGCGAGATGGATGCACCCGGAAGAAACGGATCAGAGAGACATGCTGCGTGAGCCGAACAAAGCTCGTGGCGTGAGTGGCTATGTGAACGGAATTGGATGCCTCGCACCCATGTTCCCAAACAAAGAACCCGATCTTGCACCGATGGACAACACGCAACTGATTCGAGCCGCACAACAGGGCGATACCGCGGCTTTCGAACAGCTTGTCCTTCAATACGACCGGGCGGTTCTTCGTGTCGCGGTTCATCTTACCGGGTCAGCCGAGGACGGTCAGGATATATATCAGGAAGCTTTCCTGCGCGCTTATCTGAAACTGCCAAGGTTTCGTTTCGAGTGCTCGTTTTATACGTGGATTTACCGCATCGTGATTAATCTCTGCCTTGACCATCTTCGCAGAAAG
>DATIYR010000192.1:0-9136 GCA_035517535.1 Terriglobales bacterium | reverse complement strand
CCGTCTGGTCGTGACCGGCTTATACCGTTACGTTCGCAATCCCATGTACGTTGGCATCGCCGCCCTCATCTTCGGGCAGGCATTGCTTCTCGGAAATACCCAGCTGCTCGAATACGGCGGATTCATCTGGCTGGCATTTCACCTTTTTGTCTTGGGATACGAGGAGCCGAAACTCCGAAGCACTTTTCCGGACGAATATTCGGAGTACTGCTGGAACGTTCGGCGCTGGATTCCGCGGTTGACGCCATGGAGACGCGAGTTGCAAGATTCAGTTCACGCGTGAAGCGTAGCTTCCTCAATAGCCGCGGCGAGCTGCTCGCACGCCCATGAAATCTGGTCCGCCTTGATCACCGCGGGCGGCGCGATCAGAACGTGGTCGCCGGAATCACCGTCAGCGCAACCTTGCACGGGATAGAGCAGCAGCCCGCGTTCTACCGCCGCCCGCGCGACTTTTCCTGCAAAATTCGCGTTCGACGAATAGGGCGCTTTGCTCGCCCGATTCGAGACGAACTCGATAGCCCACAGAAGCCCGATCCCACGCACGTCCCCTACGGAGTTCAACTCACGCAGCGATTCCAAATTTTCCTTCAGTACGCGCGCGATGCTGCCTTCGCGGTCCGAATCAGCAGCCTGGACCAAGTTGTGCTGCACAATGTATTTCAGCACCGCGCGCCCAGCCGCGAGCGTGATGGGATGCGAACTATAAGTGAAGCCGTGAATGAACGAGCCCGAGCCGGATGAGATCGCGCCGACAACTTTTTTCGACATGATCACGGCGCCAAGCGGGGCATAGCCACTCGAAAGCCCTTTGGCTGCAACCAGAATGTCAGGCGCTACGGCCCAGTGATCAACCGCAAAGTTTCGCCCGGTTCTTCCCATGCCGCTCATCACCTCGTCGGCGATCAGCAGCACTTCGTTCTTGCGGCAAATTTCGGCAATCTTCTCGAGGTAACCTTTCGGTGGGACTACCGCCCCCAAAGTCGCCCCGCTCACCGGCTCAAGAATCACCGCCGCCATTCTGCCCTGGGCCTCGGCGATGGCTTGCTCGACCTCCACAGCATATTCCTGGCCGCAGTCGTAGCAGCCGTCAGTGCAGTCGTAACTGCACCGGTAACAATAAGGAGCGTCAACGGTCGAAAACTCGCGCAGCATCGGCCGGTATATCTCGCGACGGCGTTTATTCCGTGAAATTGCAACCGCGCCGAGGGTTGCGCCGTGGTAACTCTGATTTCGGCTCAGGATGTGCGAGCGCTCAGTCTTTCCTTTTTCGACGTGATATTGCCGGGCAAGCTTCAGAGCAGTCTCAACCGCCTCCGATCCTCCGCTGCAGAAATAGACGGCGCCCCCGCGAAAGTTTTCGCCGGCAAAGGCAAGAAGTTCCTCGGCATACTGTTCGGCTACTGGCGTCGTGAACTGGCTGCCATGCACGAATTCAAGTGAGCGGGCCTGTTCGGCCATGGCATTGGTAACTTCGGCGACGCCGTGCCCGATGAAGTTCACCGCTGCCGAGCCGGAGAAATCCAGGTACCGCTTGCCCGACGAGTCCCACAGGTACACGCCTTCGCCACGCACGGCAGGGGGGAACGTTTTGCGGAAGGAACGCCGCAACAGGGCGGAACCCGGCGAATCCTGCGTAGCAGCTTGACCCGGCACGTGGGGATTATCCCGTCTATTGATTCCGCCTGTCAAAAAAGAGTTGCTGCCTGTGAAAGCAGATCGCATTCAAAATGGGAACCCAGGAGGGCATGGGGAAGCGGCGTTTCGGGTGAACTTCCCATGTAAAATCGCCGATAATGTCGTCTCCTAAGACTCTGGGCGAAGCCGTTCCCGGCCAGAACCCTGCGAACCCGCAGCCGATTTCATTGGCTCGGCGTTTTCTGCTGCTGCTGAACCCTTCGCGCGAGCACACAGCTTTTTCGGCCACGGTTTTGCTGGTTACCGCCATTTTCCTCTCGCGCATCGTCGGCTTCCTGCGCGAAATGTACATTGCGTGGGCATTCGGCGCCACGTCGATCACGGACGCCTATAACGCCGGCTTCACCATCCCTGACTGGCTGAATTACCTGGTCGCCGGCGGCACGGCTTCGATCACATTTGTTTCCATCTATACGCGGTTCCTGGCCGAAGGCCGCGAGGAGGAAGCGCGAAAAACCTTCTCCGCGATCATCACCATCATGACCGCGGTACTGCTCGTCGGAATTGTTCTTGCGGAAATCTATGCAGCACCGCTGAACCGCCTCATGTTCAGGAAATTCAGCCCCCCCGAATTTGCCTTGTGCGTGCACCTGACACGCATTCTGCTTCCCGCGCAGCTTTTCTTCTACGTAGGAGGAGTGGTTTCGGCAGTGTTGCTTTCCCGCCGAATGTTTTTGCTCCCGGCAATCGGGCCGCTGGCTTATAGTGGCGGAATTATCGTCGGCGGCCTGTTGTTCTCGCGCCGCTTCGGCATTTCATCGCTCGCTTACGGTGCCGTGGCCGGAGCTTTCATCGGAATTTTTCTGGTGAATGCGATTGGCGCTGCCCGCGTGGGAATCGGCTACAGAATTTCTTTCGATGTCCGCAACGCTGCCTTTCGCGAATGGGTGAAGCTTTCCATTCCGCTCATGCTCGGGGTCTCGCTGGTTACCGCAGACGACTGGATTCTGCGCTATTTTGCTTCGGGCAGCGTCGGCGATATCACGCGCCTGAACTACTCTAAACGGCTCTTTCAGGTGCCAATCGCGCTTCTTGGCCAAGCGGTGAGTCAGGCTTCGCTGCCGTTTTTTGCCCGGCTATTCGGCGAAAAGCGGTACAGCGACTTTGCCGCGACCGTGAACGGTTCCGTGTATCGTGTGGTTTCGGCGGCTCTGCTGGTTTCCAGTTTCATGGCCGCTGCCGCGCTTCCGCTGATCGACCTGGTTTACCGCCGCGGGCACCTGCACTTTTCCGATTCGCGCATCACCGCCGTTTATTTCTTCTGGTTTTCGCTTTCGCTGGCGTTTTGGGCGGCGCAGGGGCTTTACGCGCGCGCATTCTATGCGGCGGGCAACACGCTCATCCCCATGATTGCGAGCACCGTGGTGACGCTCGCGTCGATACCGATGTATGCAGCGCTGTATCACATTTTCTCCGCGCGCGGTCTGGTCATTGCCTCTGATCTCGGAATCGCCGCGAATTGTCTGGCCGCGGCGTTTCTGCTCCATCAGCGTGGATTGGTGCGCGCCAGTGGTCTCGACTGGGGAGAAATCGGAAAGGCGCTGCTGATTTCAGTTGTTGCGGGAATTGTCGGCTGGAGACTGGCTACGTTCATAAACCCGAATGGTAGCCGTTTGGCTGACGTGAAAGCTTTGGCGCTGATCGGTGCGGCCTGGGTTCTGGTGGTGGTGACCGGCTTGTGGCTGTTGAAATCGAAACTGCCGCAAGACTTGCGCAGTCGTCGG
This sequence comes from Terriglobales bacterium, assembly GCA_035517535.1. Lineage (GTDB taxonomy): Bacteria > Acidobacteriota > Terriglobia > Terriglobales > Acidobacteriaceae > Gp1-AA145. The sequence continues at coordinate 5,717 of DATIYR010000192.1, read as the reverse complement.
CGCGCGGGGGCAACCAAGCCGGCAACGCCCGTTGCTCCGCAGGAACAACTTCAGTCAAAGATGGAGCCGTAAAGCCAGACAAAAGTGTCCGACCCAGGCGCTATTCCACCCCCGCCTGTTTCGCCACTAAAGTGCGATTGAACTGCTGAATGATCTTGTAGCATTCGCAGGCGGCCGACTCGAGTTGCTTGCGATTCACGATTCTGACGCTGCCGCGCAGGTTCTCGATGAAGCAGGCTTTTTGCAGCATGCCCGCGGCTAAACTCACGCTGGGTCTTCCGCTGCCGAGCATCTGCGCCAGAAATTCGTGCGTGACCGGCAGAATGTCTGAGCCGACGCGGTCCTGGCACATCAGCAACCAGCGCGCCAGCCGCTGCTCAATTTCGTGCAGGCGATTGCAGGCGGCGATCTGCGCAATCTGCAATCCCTGAACCAGCACATAGCGGTTCAGCATTAGCCGCAACTCAGGAGCGTCGCGCATGGTTGCTTCCAGCACTTCCGCGTTCACGCGCATTCCCGTACCCGCGATTTGCATGATGGTGCGATAAGGCCCGCGATGAATTCCAACTGCGAGCGGGGTGCCGACGATTCCTTCCCGGCCAACAATAGCAACCTCCACACTATGGCCGTCACTGGTCAGAACCACCAGCGAGGCCAAGCCCTCGTTGGGGAAATAGGCGAATTCGATTTTTTCCCCGGCCTCGTGCAGGATGTGCTGCTGCGGAAGCTGTACCGATTCCAAGTGCGGCCGGATGAGGTTGTACTCTGACTCGGGAATTGAGTTCAGGATCTGATTTTCTACCAGCTTTCCTGTTACGTCAGTTCGCTTGCCGGCGTTCGTCGTTGAGTTCCTTACTTCAGTACGAGCATTCGTACGCAAACGTGCTCCTCTTCCAAGCCACGCATGACCCAAGCCTTCTGGAAACCAGTGCGCGTAGCGTATTTGTCACGCGAGAATGTGTCAGTTCGCCAACGAACTGAGAACTCACATTCAGCGCTTCGAATTTTCAGTAGGCGCGGTGGAGCGCTATTTCACGACGAGTGAACCGTTGTAAGTTTGGATCACCCGGTAACACTCGCATGCGGCATCCTCCAGGCGCTTGCGGTTGAGGATTTTCACACTGCCGCGAGTGTTCGCAATCAGACCGGCACGTTCGAGGGCGCCGGCGGCAATGGTAACCGTAGGTCTTCCCGAACCCAGCATCTGGGCGATGAATTCATGGGTCAGCGGCAAATTCTCGGAATCGATCCGGTCCTGGCACATGAGCAGCCATCGCGCCAGCCGCTGATCCATATCGTGCAGACGATTGCAAGCGGCAAGCTGAGCCACTTGCAGCTGCTGTGTCATGACATATTGCTCGATCAAGAATCGCAGATTCGGAGTTTTCCCAAACGTCTCTTCCAGCGCCGCGGATTTAATGCGCAGTCCCTTTCCTGGCAATTGCATAATCGCGCGCATGGGTGCGCTCTCAAACCCAAACGCCAGCGGCGCTCCGACCACGCCTTCGTTTCCAGTAATGCCAACTTCTACGCTGCGCCCATCGTGCACCAGCACGACCAAGGACACCATGCCTTCATTCGGAAAGTAGGCGTACTCGATTTTGTCGCCCTGCTCGTAGAAGATCTTGTACTGGGGCATATCCATTTCTTCCATGAGTGGGCGCAGGACCATAAATTCGTCCTCTGGAATGGTGAGCAAAATCCGGTTCTGGATTGCTCGCCCGTCGCGGTCCGTGCGCGGAACCGGCGTAGTTGGGATCTCCGGCAATGGTTTATCGACCGTACTCACGTCCGAAACAGCCATCTCGCTCTTTTCCTTTCTAAGCGATTGGATGCTCCATAGCAGGAGCTGACTTTTTCGGCAATCCTGTAATTGCAGGCAGAATTTCGCCCATTTGTGAGGAGAATTTTTCCAAAAGAAAACAGGCGTCCTTAGGAAAGGACGCCTGCTATTGAAGTCGCAAGTTTGGTAATTATGCGCGAGCTGCAGCAACTTCCGTTGCCGTGCTGTTGCTGATCGAAGGCTTATCTTCACCATTCGGTTTCTGGCCGGCCTTGCGGATATCAATTCCGCCCTTGAAGAACGCGCCGTCTTCAATCGAGATGCGCGCCGCCACAACGTCGCCGGTGAGTGAGCCATCGCTGCGAATATCCACGCGGTCGCTCGCGGTCAGGTTACCGCGAACTTTCCCGAGCACGACGATCTCGCGGGCGTTGATGTTGGCCGCGACCACGCCATTGCGGCCGACGGTCACGCGATTCCCGGCAAGGTTGATCGAGCCTTCAACGCGGCCATCAATGTACAAAGACTCCGACCCGGTTACTTCACCCTTAATGACGAGAGATTTCCCGATGGTAGCCTGGTCTGCCGTGCTGGCCGAAACGGTCGTTCGCGGAGCACTGGCGGCCGTTTCCGTTACCGCAGGAGCGCTCGGCGCTGATATTGGGGTACGCTCCGGCTCGGTCGGACGAACGCCGGGCGCCGTGGGCTGATTAGTAGGCTTCCACATTTGAGAAGAAATCCTTTCCATAAGGAAATTGTTAGTGTTTGGGCCGAACCTGCAGTTCGGAGGCCAACAAAATTCTACTCTCCATAGCCATTTTTGTATTGTGGAAAAGAGTAATACTTTGTGCATTTTCGGCCATTTTTAATGATTCTTGGGGTTACCTCAGGGCAATGCCCTAATACGGAAGGTCGATGTGTGCTCGTGGCGAGTGGAGGCAGGCGTCAGGGCTGTGCGACGACGAACGAGGTCGATCCCTCTGGCATGGCAAAGGGCGATCCCGCGAGCGGAGTTAAGAGACCCGTGGTGCGATCAAAAGCGTAAGCACTCATGTCATTCGATCCAGAATTGATCACGTACAGGAATTGTCCAGTGCGATCGAAGGCGAGAGCCGTTGGTGCGATTCCGGTTGGGAAGATGTGGTCAGGGGCATCAGTGAGCGAGCCGTTTGCGTTGACGGCCATGACGTGCACGAGATTGTTGTTTCCATCAATGCCCGCCAACCACGTGCCGGAGGGCTCCGCCGCTAATGCTGTGATCCGTTCCGTGCTGGTTGGATCCTGCCAAGCGGCGCCGAGATCTGTGAGTCCGCCGGTGGCATGGTCGATGAGGACGGCCGAAATCCAGTACTCGCCGTTCCACTGGTCGATGCAACTCGAATACATCAACGTCTTGCTCGATTGAAGAACCGTCGCCATGTCGGCTGCGCTGATGCATCCCGCCGAATAGGATGCGAAGCCACTTAGGCTCCCATCATTGTTAACAGCCGCCACGCCCAGCCAGGGCGCCGGCGTGTGCTCCTCCTCCGGCGTCGCAGAGATGTACACAAATGCGCCGGAGGGATCCATCTGAAGTTTTTGTCCGATGAGCGGATTACTGCCTTCACCAATTGCGAACTCATAAGGGGAGTCGGGAACCGGCGAGAAATTTCCGCTTACCGTGGCGTAACCCGAGACTGTGGCATTCACGTTAGCCGATGTTCCGCCCACTGCATAAGCAAACTGCGCTGACGGGTCAAGCACGCCTTGCCATAAATTCGCGGATGTGGACGACTCCGACGTAAGCATGCCGCTTGCAGGGTTGATGTTGTAAAGCACAGCCTCGGCCGCACCTGAGCTGTTCACACTGCCGCCTACCAGCAACGTATGCTTTGCAGCCGAGAAATAACTCGCTGCGATCGTCGTTGACGCAGGAAAGCCCTGGAGCGCGCTCAGGCTTCCATTGGAGTTAATCTCGAAGCCGTAGATATTCGACGTTCCGTTGGCGACGTATACGTACTGAGCGGTGCTCGACGACTGCCCACTTGCATTCGTGGGCGCCGTAGCTGACATTTGCGTGCCGTTGCCCGAAACGCCAGCACATCCAACCGTCATTCCGAGACATAGGAACACGATGATCGACCAACCGCTCACGAATACCTGGAATCTTTTCGCTGTTCTCAAGTTGCGACTCCCAACTGATTCATTTCAGAGCGAGCCTTCAACTCTGGGCGGCAACTTCGATGCAGCAGTTACGGTCGCGAGATGCCGCTGGAGTAAGCGCCTACGCGAGTTCCTGTAGAACTGAGTGGGAACATCGGTAGCAGCGCCTGAGGTAGACGTTCGTTTAGCATTAGGAGTGCCGGGCAGTTCTCCGGCGCAAGCACTCTCTGAATGCTCTCCGATTCCATCATCCTGAAGAAAATTCAACGCCAGCCGAAGCAGATGGCCGGATACAAGCAGCTCGTGCGTGAGCTCGGACTGCATGGAGACGCGAGGAAAGAGCTCTCGGGACGTTTGCAGAAGATGATCTCGCGAGGCGAGCTGGTCCAGGTTGATTCCGATCGGTATGGGATTCCGCAGCCGGCGTCTAACAAAAACGTCATCGCTGGCAAGCTGAGCCTGCACCGCGACGGCTTCGGCTTCGTTATTCCTGATTTGCAGTCCGCCAGCGCGAGTCTAAAGTCGCGCGTTGCCGGCGACATCTTCATCCCACCGCACGCCATTGGCTCTGCGATGCATGGCGATCGTGTGCTGGTCGAGATCACCCAAATTCGTGATGGCGGCCGAGCCGAGGGCCGCATCTTGCGGACAGTCAGCCGTGCTCATCCCAGCGTAGTGGGAATTTTTCACTACGGCTCGCGGCATAACTATGTCGTTCCCATCGACCAGAAGATCGCGCGGGAGATTGCGATTCCGCGCGGGATGGAGTATCCGGAAAATCTTTCCGCGATCTCGCCGGGCTCTGCAGTTAAACGCTCTGAAAATCTTGAACCGCCGAGAGCGCAAAGTTCGGAGCGGAAATCCAAGCACCGCGTCCTCGGAGCCGAAGCCGCGCGCAAGAGTAAAGATTGGAGCGATCTCGAGAACGTCGTCGTCGATGTCGAAATTACTGACTGGCCGACGGCCACACAGAACCCGCGCGGTCGTGTGATCGAGATCCTCGGCTACGAAGACGATTTCGGCGTCGATGTCGAGATCATGATCCGGAAATATCACCTGCCGCACCGTTTTCCCGATGAGGTGCTGCACGAGGCCGAAGCGATCGAGCCGATCATTTCATCTCAGGAAACTCGAAACCGTCGGGATTTTCGGCATTTGCCAATCGTCACTATCGACGGCGAGACTGCTCGCGACTTCGATGACGCCGTTCTCGTTCGTCGTCTCGAAAATGGCAATTTCGAGTTGCAAGTTCACATCGCCGATGTCGCGCAATACGTTACCTCAGACTCAGCGCTCGACCAGGAAGCACGTCTGCGAGGCACAAGCGTTTATTTCCCCGACCGCGCCGTTCCCATGCTGCCACTCGAGCTCTCGACCGACATCTGCAGCCTGCGCCCGCATCTCGACCGGCTGGTCATGTCGTGCATCATGGAAATCGATAATCACGGCGAGATCGTCAGCTACGAAATCTGCCCCGGCATAATTCGTTCTGCCGAGCGCATGACCTACACGGCGGTGAACGCAATCCTCGAAGGCGACGAATCGGCGCGCCGGCGATATTCGAAGCTCGTCTCAAACTTCGAACTCATGCGCGAACTCGAAATGATTTTGAATCACAAACGCGAGCGCCGCGGCTCCATCGACTTCGACCTGCCTGAGCCGGTGATCGAGTTCGACGAATTCGGATTGATGAAGAGCATCGCGCGCTCGGAGCGAAATATCGCTCACCGCATCATCGAGGAATTCATGCTGTCGGCCAACGAGTGTGTTGCCGGATATCTGGAGCAGAAAG
>DATIYR010000191.1:0-34579 GCA_035517535.1 Terriglobales bacterium | reverse complement strand
CGCCTTGGGGGTCAGAATAATCGGGAGCTTCTTGGTTGTTTCCTGCGGCTTAATTTCGGGCGTTACGGTTGCCATATCTCTCCTTTTGTTTGGTCCATTATAACAGACGCATTCTACGGCAATAAGGATTCAAATCCTAGTGCCATTTGCACTTACGCCGCAGCAGCTTCACGCCAGGGGTCGAGAACGACTTTTATGCACTCCTCCTGCTTGTCGCGGAAGGTGCGGTAAGCCTCTGGCGCCTCATCCAAGCTGAGCCGATGCGTGATCACGAATGAGGGGTCGATTTCACCTTGCTGAATATGCTCCAGCAAACGGCTTGTGTAACGGTGCATGTGGGTTTGGCCCATCTTGAAGATGAGGCCCTTGCCAAATGCGGCCCCGAACGGGATTTTGTCGAGAACTCCGCCATAGACGCCGGGGAGAGAAACTACTCCGCCCTTTGCGCAGGCTTGAATTACCTGCCGCAGAACTGTTGGACGGTCGAAGGAAAGCTTGAACCGCTGCTTAGCGTGATCGTAGGCAGAGGCGATGCCCGTTCCATGCGCCTCAAGACCGACGGCGTCAACGCAGGCGACGGGACCGCGGCCAGCGGTCATCCATTTCAATTCTTCGACCAGGTCATCGACTTCCTCGTAGTTAATGATTTCCGCACCACCGGCACGCGCCATTTTCAGCCGCTCGGGGAAGCGATCAATCGCGATGACGCGCTCAGCGCCGAGCAGGAAGGCGCTGCGGATGGTGAACTGGCCGACCGGGCCGCAGCCCCAAATCGCAATTACATCTCCCGGCTTGATGTCGCAATTTTCCGCCGCCATATAGCCGGTGGGAAAAATGTCGGAGAGAAAAAGCACCTGCTCATCCGAAAGACCATTTTCGATTTTCAGCGCGCCAACGTCGATGAAAGGCACGCGCGCGAATTGCGCCTGACCACCGGCGTAGCCGCCCATCATGTGCGAATAACCGAACAGCCCGGAGCCGGAGTAGCCGTAAAGCTTTTCCATCATCCAGGCGTTGGGATTGGTGTTGTCGCACGCCGACCACAATTCGTGCTTGCAGAAATAGCACTGCCCGCACGCGATCGTGAAAGGGATCACCACGCGGTCGCCCTTCTTAATGCGCTTGACCTCGGCGCCGGTATCGACGACTTCGCCCATGAATTCATGACCGAGAATGTCACCGGGCTCCATGGTGGGAATGTAGCCGTCGTAAAGATGAAGGTCTGATCCGCAAATGGCTGTGCGAGTGATGCGCACGATTCCGTCGCGTGGATTCAAAATTGTCGGATCGTTCACGCGCTCGACTTCAAGCTTATTTTTTCCCTGCCAACAAAGAGCTTTCACGACTCCTCCTGAATTCTTTAATCACCAGCCAGCCGTTGCGGTTGTGTATCAATGGCTGGGCGTTCGCGGGCTGGGCGCTCGCGAAAGATGACGCGCTTGGCCACGCCTCGAACGCCGCGGGCTCCGACCGGCTGCCCGTTGGTGGTGGGAATTTCGCCGGCTTCCATCAATTGCTTGATGCGCCTTAGACCTTCACGTACGATCTGCTCAGGATCAAAGCCCGCCATCATTGCCAGGGAGCGCGAGATTGGGCCGGTGGGAGCTTTGTACTCCATTGCCACGCTCAATTCTGTTCCGCGGTCGCCGGGAGCTTGCTTGAAATGAACAACCCCCCGGTGCTCGATCATGTGTATGTCGGACGCCCACGCGATGTATTCGCCCGGCTTTTCTTCGGTGACCGCGACGCGCGTATTCAGCGAACACCGATCCCCGTCGCCGAAACGGACCGATAATCCGCCGTTTGCGTCAGGCTCGAGTTCTACTCCCGGCACTCCGATTTTCCAGTTTTGCGGATTGCGGACAAATTCGTAGACTTCCTGCGGCAGCTTCGCAATCGTGAAGCCTACGCGCACACTGCCCTGGTATGGGCGCCTCAGGTCGGAAGCGACGCAGTACAGGAGATATCCGCCGCCGGCGGCGAAACCGGCCCCAAACCAATCCCGGCGCACGATGCCGTAAATTGAAAGCGCCGTGCCTGCCGCCAACTCGATCGCGGTTTCAAGTCTGGAAGTCGCCGGACGGTTCGAGAATTCTTCTTCGCGATTTTTGGGAAAAGCGTTGGTGGTAATTGTCATAGGTTCACCGCTGAAGGTTGTGGGACTTTGCGAGAGAGTGCGCGAGTAGATTTCATGAGGACACGTTTCTTCAGACTCAAGTTTTCCCCCACGTCCCAATGTCGTGAGTTTCATTGTCTGGATCTGGAACGTCAGGTTCAGGTTGCTGGACGAGTGGTGCGCTGGGGCTGCTACGTTCTTCTTCGTCCTGATCAGAAGGACGCGGGTGCGGAACATGGTTCAAATTCATATGAAATTTGAATTTAGTTCACCATGAAAGGCCGGGGCATCGGATGGGCACTGTACGGGTGGTGAGGAAAAGATGTAATCGAAACTAAGCCGGGATTTTGCGAAGACGTACTTAGGATTGATGCCTGTGCTCTCCTACGCCGCGCGGTGAAGTTTTCTGATCTGGGCTGCAGCGACCCGCAAATCATCGATGAACGCCTGCTTCTGTTGGTGACGAGCAGCTTCGTCTGGCGCGCGCAGTATGGAAGACGGGTGCACAGTGGCCATCACGAAAGGGGCGAGTGGAGACTCCACAAACTGGCCTCTCTGCCGCAGTACACTGAATTCTCTCCCGAGCAAACCTTGTGCCGCAGTAGCCCCGAGACAAATGATCACCTGCGGCCGGGTGACAGCGATTTCGGCATCGAGCCAAGGCCGGCAAGCTTTGATTTCCGAGTAGCGCGGCTTCTTGTGAATGCGGCGTTTGCCGCGTTCGGCGGGAACCCAATTAAAGTGTTTCACAATGTTGGTAACGTACACTTCTGAGCGGTCGATTCCGGCTGCCACTAAGGCTTCGTCCAAAATCCGCCCGGCGGGACCAACAAAGGGGTGACCGGCAATGTCCTCTCGGTCGCCGGGCTGCTCTCCGATCAGCATGACTGAAGCGTGGGCTGAGCCCTCACCGAATACGGTCTGAGTGCCTTTTTTCCAGAGATCGCAGGCTTTGCAGCTGGCCGCGGCACGTCTGAGGATTTCTATGGTGGGTCTGGCTGGAATGAGAGGAGCTGCTGTGGATTGAGTTTGGCTTCGCGGAGACATTGCTCATGAGATGAGTTGCACTATCAACTCTTTGCTTACTGGAGCCGTGCCCACCCGGGACGCATCTAATCGATACAGAAGAATTGTAGGAAAATACAGTCGAGACTGTATTGGTGAATTAGGGTTTTAGCTGTAAGGTCGGCTGGGTTGAAGTAACTTCCGACGAGTTACCGTATGCTCGCGTACTGCGTTAATCAGGGCTGCAAACGGCCGCTTCATTCATTCTCTGAGGGCCGGTTGTTCCAGTTTGAGGTGGTATCTATTTCCGTCGCCGCGAGCGACGAGAAAGCTGCGCCCTTTGATGAAAGACCCAACCGGCAGACCCTGCACTTGTGGCTTTGCGGACGCTGTGCGTCGAGCATGACGCTCGTACTTGAACCCGCCAGTGGAGTCAAAGTGGTCTCATTGGAAGAAGGCAGCAGTGAGACGCGCGAGCTCTCGACGGCGAGCACGAGTGTGCCGCATGCGAAAGAGTGTTGAGCTTTGGTCGCGATCAGGAAGAGCAAGTTTGCAAATTATGGACGGTAAAAATTACGCTTTGCATATGGAACCACGTGCTTTCTTTCGGAAAACTGCAGGTCAAGCGTTGGCATTAGAGATGCACTAAATTTTTTTCTTTATTCAAAGCAGCTGCTTGTAGCACTACGTTCAACGAGAGGTGGAAAATGGCAGCATTTCGGATTCTGGTTGCGGATGATCATGAAGTCGTTCGGAAGGGACTGATCGCGCTGTTGCAGTCGCAACACGACTGGCAAGTTTGCGGGGAGGCGGCGGACGGTCGCGAAGCGGTCGAGAAGGCGCAACAATTGAAGCCGGATGTGGTGATCCTGGATATTGGCATGCCCAGCTTGAACGGGCTGGAGGCGACGCGCCAGATTTTGAAATCGAATCCGCAGGCGCGGGTCCTGATTTTGACGCTGCATGATTCCGATCAGGTGGTGCGCGAGGTTTTGAACGCCGGAGCGCGCGGTTTTCTGTTGAAGTCGGACGCGGCGCGCGATTTGGTGGCCGCGGTCGAAGCTTTGCGCCGCGACAAAACTTACTTCACCTCCAAGGTGGCCACGATGGTTCTGGAAGGCTACCTCAAGGGTGGGACGCCGGGCGCGCCGGTACCCACAGCTGGACGCAACCGGCTTACTCCGCGCGAGCGCGAGATCGTGCAACTGCTTGCCGAGGGCAAGAGTACGAAAGAGGTCGCGGTGGCGCTTGGCTTGAGCGTAAAGACCGCGGAGACGCACCGCTCAAACATCATGCGCAAACTGCAACTGCACTCGGTCAGCGATCTGGTGCTTTATGCGGTACGAAACAACATCGTGCACGTGGTGCAGGCTGGCATCGAGTAATCCGGGCCTCGACTGATTCCTGACAAAAGAAAAACGGCAGCTCAATCGAGCTGCCGTAGTTTTTGTACGATCAACTCTGGCTTAAGCAGCAGGCTTTCTGCGCCGGGTACTGCGCGATGGGGTTTCGGATTCCACTTCTTCACCCTCTTCCGCTTCTTCTCCTTCAGCCGCCACATTGATTTCTTCGGCCAACTGGGTCAGCTTTGCGTCAGTTTCTTTCTCCTCCTGGAGCGTCTGCTCCAAAAGCGAGGCGGCTTCCCGTTCGCCCAGCAGGCTAGCGTAGGTGCGGGCAGTTCCGTATCCGGCAATCTCGTAGTGCTCCACTCGTTGAGCTGCGGCGATGATGGCCGCGTCCTTCACGTCGGGATCCATATCTTCCTCGAGAACTTCGCTGCCTTCTTTAATTACGCCCTCCATGCCTTTGCACTTCTTTGCCTTTGTCTTCTCGCCGAGGTTCTCGAAAATTTGCTCGATGCGCTGGGCATGTCCTTTGGTCTGCTCGAGATGTTCTTCAATTCCCTCGCGCAGTTCGTCTGAATTTGCGGCTTCCGCCATTTTGGGTAGCGCTTTAATGAGTTGATTTTCCGCGTCATACAAATCACGCAGTTGATCGACGAAAAGATCATCCAAAGATTCAATAGCCATGGTTTTCCTCCCGGAAGAATTTTGGTTATTTGAGCAAAGTGACTTCGCTCGGGGTTGGTTGAAACCCTCTCAGTTCCCTTCCACCCGGGCCAGATTTGAGGCGAGAAGCAGGTGCCGGCCGTCTATCGTTCGCCGGCGCCTGCTCGAAAGGTGGGGAAGTTGAGGGCAACTTTCATGGCCTGAGAATAGGCCCGGACTCATGCGCCGAACAATCCTGCGAACTCTGTAATTCTTCTGAGGACTTTCCTGTAGCAGAGAAGATCATTTCCCCCCGGCCGCGACACCAGTTCCGCGCGCTGATCTTTTTTGCCGATAATTTGCAACATTCACGCTCTGCCCGCTTGCAAGAACCCCGGCTAAAACCCACGCGTGGCGCGGCTTTTCACGACTTAACCCGGCGTAAATCAGTAATTTTGGAGAAAATAAAAAAACAAGACTTGCATATGCACCTCTGATTATTTGTATTCACGTAGATGAAAACTTCTTGCGAGTCAATGCGGTACAGGAACGTCTGTTGATGGATACAGACCTCACCGGATAGACCATTTGCGGTAAGAACTCTAGCCTCGTATGTGTGAACGCACCTAATCCAGTTAGCTCGAACCCCACGAAAGACAGGTGTTTTGAAAGGAGAGCCCCAGTGACCACCGACGCCGACACCATAGTACGTTTCAATTCCGATCTCGACCTAGTAAAACGCGCGCAACAAGGCGATTCCGACGCATTCGCTTCCTTATTTCACGCACACAAAGCAAAAGTTTATTCCGTGTGCCTGCGGATGACGAACAACACAGCGGAAGCAGAAGACCTGACGCAGGATGCGTTCCTGCAGGTGTTCCGCAAGCTGGCGACATTTCGCGGCGACTCCGCGCTTTCTACCTGGCTGTATCGCATTGCGGTGAATACCGTGCTCATGCACTTCCGCAAAAAGGCGCTGCGCCAGGTTTCGCTTGACGAACCTTACAATCAGGACGCCAAAGTTGTGCGCCGCGAATACGGCAGCCGCGACGATCGTTTAACCGGATGCGTGGATCGAATTGCACTGGCCCGCGCGATCAAAGAACTGCCGGATGGATATCGGACGATCTTCTTACTGCACGAAGTGGAAGGCTACGAGCACCAGGAAATTGCAGAGTTACTCGATTGCTCGGTAGGTAATTCGAAATCACAACTGCACAAAGCCAAACTTCGAATCCGCGAGTTGTTGGGCCGCACCCAGGACGGTGAAACCGCCGATGGCGCACGTCCGCATCGTGCCCGCAGCCGAAAAGAAGGAACACGTTGGAATTCCGAAGATTTGCTCCGCGAGTTTCCGACGGGATCCACAGTTTTTTCTGATTTTTCTGGACTCGCAGCGAGTAACGCAGCGTAATTCGGGGTTCGATACAGAGGCGCACGCGAGCTGAGCGGACGCGAACCAGAACAGAAAGGGGAAAGCGGTGCAGATAGGAGCAGTGCTGACGTTATCGGAGAGGGAGGAAAATGAAAATGATTTTCCTGGGCTCTCCACTTCCGGGCAGAAACGTCTTCACTTCCTGACGTGCGCTCCTCAACTTAATGTGTTGGGACATGATCTCCGTCAACGCGCTATTGGCAAACTACGCGCGCTGGGAATCGAGAAACCTACAGTCATATCTGTAGGTCCCCTAAGTCAATCTTCGCGCTTTCCGGCCGGGGGCGGCGCCGCCGCATGGGAAGCTGCAATCGCGCAGCGGCTGAGCAACAACGTCGAAGTCCTATTCTTGTTGCGCGACGGCGTGTATACGGACCTGGACCTCAGAGAGCTGTTGCAATTTCACCTCGAGCGTAAGGCTGCGCTGACGCAGGTGTATGCCGCTGATGGATCCGTGGATGTCGCCGTCGTGAATGCAAGTGCGCTGCGCGCGAGCAACCCCGACAGTGCGAGATATAAAGAAAAATTGAGTGCGCTGATTCCGCAGCATGAGCGATTTTTTCATCGCGGATACGTGAACCGCTTACGGAAACCGACCGATTTCGCGCGACTGGTTGAAGACGGCCTGTATGGCCGGTGTGACTTGCGGCCGAATGGAACTGAAATCGCCTCAGGTGTCTGGTTCGGTGAAGATGCGGAAGTGGATCCCAGTTGCGTAATAGGAACACCGTCATATGTGGGCGCGGGAACGCGTATTGCTGCGTGCTGCGCGATCAGTCGCGGAAGTGCCATCGAGCGCGCGTGTGAAGTGGATTCCGGCACGACGATTGAACACTCATGGATACTCCCCGGGACCTACGTGGGACTGGGGCTTCATGTCTGCCGATCGATTGTCGGCAAGAAGAAAATGTTTCATCTCGATCGCAACACGCAGGTCACGATCAGCGACCGTCGTTTAATTGGAGCGACCCGGTCAATCCCGTGGTTCGGAGGACTTTCAAATCGAGCGCCGGCCTCGACAGGCCCTGGCCATTAACGTGGCGTAAACCTGTTTTTAACATCCGGCATCTGTATAGAAGCAAGATCTGTAGGCATCTATTAGCGGTAGGAAAACTGTTGGATTTAAGTTTCTGCACGATGTTGCAGGACCCAAAGGGAAGGTGACATGAACACGCAGTCCGCAATCATGATTAAGTTGCCGGAGACTTTTACCGGTAAGGAAGCGCGAAACTTAGGGCGACAACTAAGAAACAAGATGACGATGGAGAGCCCGAGCATACTGGTGGACCTCTCGCGGGTCCGTCAAATCGATTTGGCCGGTCTCGAGGGTTTGTTGGACTGCATGGAAATGGTTGCGAAGCACGATGGCACGCTGCAACTGAGAAAAATTTCTCCCGAGGCAGCGATGTTCCTCGAACTTACTCAGATGGACCGCTTGTTCCAAAAATTTCCCGCTTTCGACGCGGCAAACTTCGCTCCAGAAGAAGAGCTGGCTACCGAAAGCAAACAGATCATCGGCGAAAAAATCATTCAACCGCAGCCTGTGGCTGCGTAGTTGCGCGTCCGTCGGAGGGCGTAATGAAGCGGATCTTCTTACGGGCAACAGGAAGTCTTCTCATACTTATTCTGAGTGGCACGACGGAGGTGCTGCTGGCACAGCAGCAAACGCCGCAGCCGCCGCCTCCGGCGCAGAACGCTCCTTTGCCGCCAGTCGAACTCCCGGAGAGTCCGGGCAGCAACACTTCCAGCGCAAGCCAAAACATGCAGGCACCGCCGCCACAGACTAGTGGGGCGCAGTCTCAAACGCCCAAGCAGCCGAGTGGTACAGCGGTGGCGCCGGCGATACGAGTGAGCGGAGGAGCAGCCTCCGAACCGGCTGGAGCAGCGATTGCGCCTCCCAAGCAGCATCAGGTGCGGTCGTGGCTGATCAGGTTTGGATTTATTGCGGGTGCGGGTGCAGCGCTGGGTACAGTGGCAGCATTATCAGCGGCCAGCCCGTCGCGGGTTCCTGGCAGCCCTCACTGAAATTTAATTTTAAGGATTGATCGCATTGGCCCCGGTACTGATTAGTTTTTCTGGAATTGACGGCGCAGGCAAGAGCACACAAATTGAAAAGCTGCGCGAATATCTAGTTAAGCAAAACGTTCCTTTCCAAGTTTTAACCTTTTGGGACAACGTGGTGCTGTTCTCTTCCCTCCGCTCCGGATTCAGCCGACGAGTGTTGCAGAGCGATGGCCAGGTGGGAACGCCGGAAAAGCCCGCAAATCGCAATGACAAGAACAGCCAGTCGTTGGCGCTGCTTGCGGGCCGTTCGTTGCTTCATCTGCTCGATGTATTTCAGCTGCGGCGAATCGTGCGCCGAGCACGCGCCACGGGCTCAGGCGTGATCATTTTTGATCGCTACATGTACGACCAGCTGGCGGCGCTGCCCCTGGAGAATTGGCTGGCGAGAGCGTATGCGCGGCTGGTGTTGAGTATGACTCCGAAACCTGAAGTTTCCTATTTACTGGACGCGGTGCCGGAAGAAGCGCGCGCCCGCAAACCAGAGTACCCGATCGATTTCATGCGGCAATATCGGAATTCCTATTTGCGGCTGCGGCAACTAGCTCCCCTGAGTTTGATCTCGGCTGGAGGTCCCGATGACGTGCACGCAGCAATCATCGGCCGCTTGAAAAATTCCCTGTGTAATTCTCCTCAGCTGCAAATTGATTCCGCTGTAATAGCCTGAGTTTTCTTCAGGTTTTTCTACCACATACCTACAGCAGTTCTGATTCCGAATTAACCAACGCCTGTGTGTTCACGAACATCCAAGTTTTGCAGCACCGACCACTTCGCGTTAGGACCGGGATACGAACATGTCTGTGAACGCTACACCGAAGCTAGCTGTTGTGATTCCAACCTTGAACGAAGCCGGAAATATTCCGGTGCTATTGGACCGCTTGAGCGCGGCGATCGCGAACGCACCCGTCGATTGCGAATTCATCATTGTCGATGATGGCAGCACAGATGGCACCGCTGATGTGGCGCGAGCGTGCGCTGCGCACGATCCCCGGGTGCGTGTTTTCGTACGCAATGGCGAGCGAGGACTGGCGGGGGCGGTCATCCACGGATGGGCGCAAACAGATGCGACGTTTCTGGCGGTGATCGATGCCGATCTGCAGCATCCTCCGGAACTTTTGCCCGAACTTTTATTTCGGGTGCTGAACGGAAGTGATATCGCCATCGCGAGCCGCTATGTTTCGGGAAACGGAAATAGCCTGGGCGAGTGGAACAAGTTCCGTATTTTTGTTTCCCGTTGCAGCACGCTGCTGGCTACTGCGCCATTGCGGGGACGCGGCCTCAACGTGAAAGATCCGCTCTCCGGATATTTTGTCGTGCGCCGCGACTGCATCGAGGCGCTGCGGCTGCAACCTGAAGGCTTCAAAATTCTTCTGGAAATTTTGGTCAAGGGAAGAATTCGCAACGCCACCGAAGTTCCATTCCATTTTGCCACCCGACAATCAGGCAAGAGCAAGGCGGATTTCAAAGTTGCCCTGCACTATTTCACTTTATTAGGAAAACTTTCCCGCTACGCGTTCTTCGGACAGGGACAGCAATGAAGATTTGTCTGGTGACATCGTTCCCTCCGAGCCGGGACGCATTGAACGAATACGGATTCCATATTGCGCGCGAGCTGCAGCGGATTCCTGGCATCACGCTTAAGATTTTGGCGGACGATTATTCGCCGCTGCAGCCGGAGCTTGAGGATTTTTCGGTTACGCGTTGCTGGAGATTTAACAGCCTCAGCAATCCCTCGCGGCTGCTTCGCGCGATCAAAAAAGAAAATCCTGACGTCGTCTGGTTCAACCTCGGCTTTGCCAGCTTCGGTGGAAAAGCTGCGCCTGCGTTTCTGGGAATCGCGGTTCCTGCACTCGTGCGCATGGCTGGTTACTACACGCACGTGACGCTTCATCAGCTGATGGAAACGGTCAATCTCGACGACGCCGGCATTCGGTTTCCGCTGCTGTACCGTGCCGGCGGATTCCTTGCCACGCACATTGTGCTGTTCGCAAATTCGGTGTCGGTGATGCTTCCGGCTTATCGTAGCGTCTTGGTCGAGAAGTACGGCCGCGGCGCGGTATACGTCCGCCGGCATGGAATTTTTTCTGCGCGGCCGGAATATCCGGATTTCGCGCTGCGCGGAAATCCCGAACAGCGAATTCTCGCTTTCGGGAAATGGGGTACCTATAAACGTCTGGAGCCGATGATCGAGGCCTTCAAGATCGTTTCAGAACGCGTTCCCGAAGCGCGGCTCGTGATAGCAGGAACTGACCATCCGAAGACGCCGGGCTACTTACAATCTGTGCAGCAAAAACTCGCAGGACGATCTGACGTTGTTTTTGCGGGATACATTGCAGAGGCAGAGATTCCGGAGCTTTTTCAAAGTTGCAGCCTGGCAGTGCTGCCTTACACTTCTTCCGCAGGATCAAGCGGGATCGCGCATCTGGCTTGCACTTACGGCGTGCCCATCGTCGCATCGGATATTCCCGATTTTCGAAGACTGGCGGATGAGGAAGAGTTAGCCATCGATTTCTTTGCCCCCGGAAACACTCATGAGCTGGCGGACCACCTGATCTACTTGCTCGAAAATCGCGACCGGCAAGTGGAGATGGCGCTGCAGAATGTATCGGCCGCGCTGCGAATGAGCATGCCGGAGATTATTCGCCAGTATTTAAAGACATTCGAATTGCGCCAGGAGCTGGGGCAGATGCGTTCGCTCGCATCTCTGCGCAGGCTGCCGCGGTGGATACCGATGCGCGACCGGCTGGTCCGGCGCAAGACGCAAAAGATGCTGCTTCGCCCGCAGCTTGTTGACGAAGCCGCCGAATCGGCCAGCTCATCTGCCGGAAACCACGAGCTGGCTGGAGTCGTTTACTTGCCAACTCCTGCGCCGGTTGACAGCAGAGCACATCGCCGCACCGGAACCAGGTAGAACGATTTGCCTAGAAACAGGTGAATGACGGACTCGTGGTTCCCTTCACCAGCTGGTTAAAAATCGTCCTCTGGTCGAACTGATATGTTCCCGAAACCAGACTGTAATGGACCCACTGCACGAGCCCGTATTTCTGGGCGAGATAGTACTCTTCCTTATCTCTGCAATTGTTGTAATTGCTGTCGCAGTTATAGCGATAACTGGCGACCAGCACCGACAGGTTCGCGGGAAGCATCCCTCCCAGCGTAATCTTGTACGGTCCCCACACCTGATTGACGGCGTTGTACAACGTCATCGTGGTGTAATGTGTGCAATCGGTATAGATCTGAAATGCAGTGTTCTTCACCGTGATGGTTGAACCCGGAAAACCAGCCTTGGCGCAGCGTGGAACCAGCGGCATATTAGTGTTATCGGCAAATTTTTTGAAAGTGTGGGGATCGAGCCAGTTATATTCCGTGATCCACAGATAGATGTATTTGCTGTCGAACAACTGAATGTCCCAGGGCGAACCGTTGGCGCCTTTCGTCCAGTAAAATTTTCCGCTCAGCATGTTCGTGTAAAGCGGGTTTGCCGTGCCCTCCATGTGATAGGTGGACCGTAGCGAAGAATCGAGCGTCATCCAGTCCAGCATGTCGTAGGTCCCTGCCGGACAATTCATGGTAGTTTCAGCGTGGGCCCTGGCCGCAAATCCGGATAGCAGAACTAACAGGCACACTACGGGTAACAGCGCACACTTTTTCATCGTCCCTCCGCGAAATGGGATCAGAACACGGGCGTGGTGGACCGCCGTTAGTTCAATCCTGAGCTGATTGTGAATGGAGGATAAATTTTCGGAGAAAGCGAGGGCAATCGGACGAACGCCTTAAATGAACACCATTAGTTCATGGTTCTCAACAGATTTTGGGACGGTGAGGTGGTTAGTGAGGAGGCGGGACCGTATTTTCCACAGGCGCATTGTCGAGCGGGGGACGTGGATTTTGTGAACCGGGATTGTTATCAGGCTGAGTGACAGGAGTATTGTCGCGACGCCTCAACACGATTGGCGCATGACTGCGGCGCTTAAGTTCGGCCTCGGCCTGCAAGTCAGCTTCGCTGGCTTGAGAGTTTGAACCGGCAACATTTCCGACTGCTTCGCCTACCATCTCGTGGTGACTGGCAAGGTTGACGGGCGTACCAGCCTGGTCCGCATTTTTGGCCGAAGAATAGAACCCGTTGGCAGTTTCTTCGTCACCGAAGGCCTCTGAAACGTAGCCCATATTGTTAAGGGAAAATGCGCTGTTGGGATCCAATTTGTAAGCTTCGCGGAAGTCACGATAGGCCTTGTCGGGATCATTGTGATTGATCGCCGAAACACCCTGAACGTCCAGACGGGCCGCCTGGTCTTGATCGCTTTGTTCGGACTCCAGCCGCGCGCGCACGGCTTGCTCGTTTTTGAAAGCGATATCGCTGATCGGCTTGCCGCGCCAGTGTGGATCAAGCGCAACCACGACGGGTTGCGTGGAATGCGTCATCGAAGCTTCGTTGTAGTACTGAAGCGCGGCCTTGAGGTCTCCCTCGCTTTCCATGGTGTAGCCGAGATTATTGAGCGTGAACGGATTGCGCGGATCAAGCTTCAACGTTTCTCGCAAGACATCTTCCGCTTCCGGGCTTCTTCCCTTTTCAAGCAAACTCATCGCCAGAATATTCCCGCGGTTCACACGCAACTCGAGGCTGCCGTAGGAATCGGTGACATCGCTGAGCTTATGCCCCTCCAGGCGGCGCGTGCTCGCCAGCGCGATCACGGTCTGCGAATTGTTCTCCTCCGCCGCCAGCTGGTAATACTTTTGCGCCCGGTCGATTTCACCCTTCAGTTCGGAAATATAGCCGAGATTGTTTAATGTGAAGGGATCGTCAGGGTCGATCAGGTAGGCCCGGTAGAAAAGGCGTTCAGCTTTGGCGAGATGGTGCTTCTGGATTTCCTTCACCCCCTCGCGATTCAGTTTTTGCACCGGCGTGGCCTCAGAGTGCTTGGGGATCGTGATCCTCAACCCCCCGGCAGCGAAGGCCAGCGGAGCACAAAGAAGGAGAATCGCACAAGGAGAAAAGAAGCGGGATGAAATCGGTGATCGCATGTCTCAATAAAGCTTTGTTTCGAAGACTTTGGATGCTGGTTCAGCAGTTCGCGTTTCCCCTTGGCGACGCAGCAGCTCTGGCTACCCAAGCCCTATCCAGAGCATCCAAAGGGCGATAAAAACTATGCGCAGCTATCTCCCAGTCTCGTTCTCGCTACTTATTTCGATAAGCTTGGCCATACCCGCCTTGGGGCAAGGCCAGTCCGGCTTCGCGGCGAATTCTGCCCCGACAGCTTCGGCGAACCCTAATACCGCGGCTAATCGCGAAGATCACGATCCCCTGCTCGATTTGCCGCCGCTGCCGAATAATCGGATCACGTTGATGGGCGGCATCGTCATAAGCGCTGACGAGGTGATGAACCGCATGACATTTCGCCCGTTCGGCACCAAACAGAAATTGCAGGTTGATTTCGATACCCGCACCCATTTCTACCTGGATGGAAAGCCGATTACCGAACGCGAAATCAAACCGGGGCAGCGGATTTATCTGGATACGATGCTGAACGGCCAGAAGGTTTTCGCGAAGACCATCTGGATACGCAGCACGGCTGATAGCGGCTTAGGGCGAGGACAAGTCATCAGTTTCGATCCGCAACGAAAGACATTAACGGTGCAGGACGAACTCTCGAATCAACCGATTAAATTGAACCTCACACCCGCGACCGTTGTTCGTAAAGGAAACCAGACAGGATCGGAAGCCGACCTGGTCGAAGGCGCACTGGTCAATCTGGATTTTGGAGCCCAAAAAGACCTGAGGACAATCACAGTTGTGGCGACGCCCGGTACGGTGTTTACCTTTGCCGGACGCGTGACCTACGTCGATCTTTCGCAGAAACTGATCTCCATCGACAACAAGACCGACGGTAAAAGGTATGACATCAGCATGGAAGCTATCGCGCCGAGCGTGTTGCGCGAGGTGCACGAGGGCGACGACGTAGGGGTCGCAGCGGTATTCGATGGAAGTGGCTATTCCGCGCGCAGCATTAACATCGCAGCAGCAAACTCCGCGCAACGCAATCCGTAAGTCACAAGCGACGTAGAAGCCGAGCTTATGAACCGGGTTCTGCGCTTCTCGTTGGGATGTGTTCGCTTTGAATTGTGCGGCACACGCCGTCGCTATTTCGGCTGTTAGGGTGGACTAAGCAGCGATCTCCGCCACGATCCTGCGGCGGTGTTTCACGTAGTAGGCAATCGTGTTCTTCGCGTAACGCCACAGAGTGGAAAGATCGGTCTGATACCAGCAGCACTCGGCCATATGCGGCGAGAACCCACACATAAAGCGAAACCGCCGGTGCATTTCTTCGGGTAATCCCAAAGCGGCTGCCGTCATGCGGTGGTTTCCTTCGATGATGGTCAATGGCGTGTGCTCGTCAATGGCGATCAGAATCACAGAATCAGATTGCATAGTCTGTTGTTCTTTCATCTCCTCGCTCAGCGAGCGCAGCTTCTGGATGAAGCCGTCACTCGAATTCGAAAGAATGCGAGTGCGTATCCGCTCGACAGTCTCCGGCAGCAAAAAACTGGGCGCACCATAACGGAGCCACTGGTTGCGGGGGAAAACCCGCATGCGGTAGAAGTCGATGGGGCTGAGTTCTACTTCCCACCACTCCGTATCAGAGGGCAGCTCCTGCCACAGCCTTCCTCGCCGGCGGAAGAGCAAAGCGCGCCGCAGCGAATTTTCCCGTTGGTTCGAAAAATCCGGATGGCGCACCAGAAGCGAGAATCGCTTGCGATAGTGGGTGAATTCATCCTGGTAAAACTCGCCGCGCAGGAATTCCGCGATGACCTCGTTTTCGTCGAGCCGGCGAATTTTCTTCAATCTGGTTTCGAATCGCAATTCGAGCGAGTCGGACTGAGATGCGGTGGCCGAGGAAACTGACTTCCGCAAAAATGGCACCGACACGGCCAGCAGCAAGATCACCATGAGCACGAGCTGGACGGTAATGACGGTCTGTAGCGTGCCATGAAACAGGTAAATTCCGCCGATGATCGCAGCGCTAAAACCGAGTTGCATCCAGCTTACGTTTCCGATTCTCCTTGAAATTTCATAGGTCATGATCACGACGCCAAGAGAATAGAAACCCGTGGTGATGGCATACCGCACCAACAGCGAGGAATAAAAGTGATGCGCTTCAGCCGGAAATCCATTCCCAAGCAGGAAGCGCCACACGCTGGAAGGTGCGATCCATGCCCCTAGGGTGAATAAGGCGGCGATTCCCGCGGTCAGGAGCAAAGCCGTGGTAAGCACGGCGCGCCCACCCCGCCCCTCAGAGCGAATTCCGGCTGAGAATGGAAACATGCTGCTCGCGACCGACCACGAGAGCATGTAGACAACTCTCCCGATGAGTGCGATGGCAGCATAAACGCCCGCCTGAGTAGCGTTGAAGAAGTGCTTCACCAGAACGATGTGGACGTTGTTTATGACCACCTGTCCGATGAAGAAACTCAGGACCTGAACACCTTCCCCCATGCCGGCCTGCAGCCTGAGTCGCGGCAGTTCGGCGACATGATGATGTTTGCGCGGGACCGCAACGAAGTACGCCACGATGACGGACGCCGACATGGCGCCGACCACGCCGGGAACGCCGTATCCCGCGGAGATAAGCACGACTGTGCCCACAAGCTTGACCACAACCTCGAGGACAAAGTTCATCCCGAGCGGGACAAAGTCATAGGTGCCCTGCAGGAAACCACGCCGCGTACCCAGCGGTATGTAAACCACCGCGCCGATGGCCAGCACCTGAACCAGCAGCGGAGAAGGGAGATTCAGGTAGCGCGCAATTCCGGAAGCGCAGCTCGCAAGAAGAACACCGATGGCAATGCCGCCCACCCACGAGCGGCGGTGCAGCAGGTGGTAGATGGCAATGCGTTCCGCTTGTGATTCGCTGCGGGCAACGAACTTGGAGCACAACAGCTGAAATGAGAGAGTCGCGCACGAGAGCAGCAACAGGATGGTGTAAACCACGCTGGCGTGCCCAAAGTTATCTGCCCCCAGTTCGTGGGCGATGGCGAAGTTGTAGACCAGGTTTATCAGCGAGACCAGAACGGAGCTGAGCAGCATGATGGCGCTGCCGTTCACAACCCGGCGACGAAGGTCCTGAACGCTATGGTGCTTGTGAGGCTCCAGCTCAGGCCCCGGTGGAGGCGCCAGTGTCGCTGCAGCTTCAATCGCTTCATCGGCCATGATGGTTGGTCCCGGAGCTAAGTGGCGTTGAGTGGAGGTTCATCAGAAGACATTGAGGTGTATGATGGGCACCCACGTGTTCCGGTTTCTTCCATTGAAGTCATAAAACGATTGCTGCTGGACGCCCAGAGAGATCCGCAAAGGATAAGTGACCGGAATTTCGCCCGTCCCGTCTTCCATCGGCCGCTGCAAACCTTTGGTGTAGGACACTGTGACCGCGTTGCTCACATTGTTGTAAGCACTGAATCCCTCGCCTTTTGACCACAGTCCCTCGGCGTGCACGGCCCAGTGCGAGGCCAGCGGGCGGTAATCCACCCGGAAGCCCGGGCGGAATGCTTCGGCAATGGCGTAGAGATTGTCCTGCACGCGCCAGGAACGCAGATAATCGGCCAACACGGCCGCGGTCCACGATGAGCCAAATTTCCGCTGCAGTCCGACATAGCTATCGGTCATGTAGTATTCGCGAATCAGGGGACGAAACAGAATGTCGCGGCCTTCATACCCAGTCAGCAGCGAAGTCTTGCCCCACGGGCGACCGACCTGAAATTCGATACTTCCAGCGAAGTCACGAGAGTGCAAATCCATTTCGGTGAATGGTCCGGCTTCGCGAATCAGGCTGCCATCCATTGCAACCCAGTTCCCGAACGCGCTGGTGTAGACGTAAACGTACTGCCGGAAGAGGTCCTGGTTCATTTCGAGCGGCGACGCAGAATCTCTGCGAATCGTGAACTGCAGGCCCGGATTCACGCTGATAGTCTGGCCAAGAACGTGAAAAACCGGGTTCACGCCCGTGCTGAAAATCGTGTCGTAGGTGTTGCGGTACTGAATGAGCAACTCGTTGGGAAACGAGACGCTACCCTGTGCGTTCCGTTCTTCGAATAATCCGGTAATGGCGGGCCAACCTTTAAAGTTGAGCCGATAATGAGCGATCGCCAGAGTTTCCACAGAAGACCGCGGAGGAGGAAGAAGTGGCGAATTCTGCGACAGCCCTCGAATGCGGGCATCCGTCTGATAGATGTTGATGTCTTCAAAAATGGGATGAAGGAGCAACTCCGGGGCCGCATTCACCTCCGGCGTGACCTGCCGGCCCTGCTCTCCCGCAAGCGCAATTTCCGTCGCCTGCGCATACTCGTTGCCAGCCATTACGTCATTCGCCCGGGCAAACGTGCTCAATGCCTCTGGATCCCGATGGTCCTGTTGATAGGCGCTGGCCAACGCCATTAAGTAGTCGTAATCCTGCGAAACATCCGGGTCGCGTCCGACGGCCTGCAGCAAGGTCATTGCGCTCTCGGTCTGACCGAGAGCCAGATCGGCATTAGCCAGGCCCAGATAAACCGATTCCTGGTCGGCGCCTTCGGCCTGCGCGCGCTGGAAGAATCTCTTCGCCAGGTTGTATTGATTGATCGAAACCAGCACCTGCCCGGCCTCGATCAAATTTTCCGGAGTGATGGCGTTGGCTTCGCCGATGCGGGATTCAGCCATCGCAAAGGCAACCTGGTCCTGCGAATCCCCATGGTGCCCGGACTGCGCGAACAATCGTGCCAATGCCAGGCGGACTTCGACGCGGTCAGCCCCGGGCGCATCGAGGGCGCGCGAGTAGCGCTGCATGGCGCCGTGATTATCGCCCAGGATGAGCAACGCTTCGCCGGTGGCCATCAGAATCTTGACGTCGTCACCGCGCTTCTCTGCGTCCCCGATGGCCTTATACGCATTCGATTTTTGCCGCAGTTGGGCGTAGTCGCGCGCCATCTCCGCGTACAAGATCCCGTCGTTGGACATCGTGGTCGCATTCGCGGACTCGTTACCAACTGCAGCGGGGTTGACTCCGATTCCCGAGCGCAACACGTCCAGCGAATCGTTGTAACGGTTCAACCGGTACAAAGCCTCTGCCAGTTCAAGATGAACATTAATGTCATTCGGCGCGAGCTTCAGGGCCTCGCGGTACTCCGGTTCCGCCTTGTGGAAGAGCATCTGCTGGCGATAAGCTTCGGCGCGGGCGAGATGGATTGCAGCCGAATCCGGCAGCGTCGCCGCCGCGAGGTCTGCTTCTCTCAGCGCAGGCTTCGAGCGATGCAATTGCAGGTCGGCATAGGCAAGTCCAAGATGAGCCTCGCCATAATTTGGCCTCATCTTCAATGCCATCTCAAAGTCCTGCACGGCTTTGCCGGCTTCGCGCAAATCATTACGGACGTAGCCGCGGTTCATGTACGCGGTGGCATCGTCCGGATCGATGGCGAGTGAGCGTGTGAAATCTGCCTCAGCTTCACGCGAGTGTCCGGTGTGGGCGTGAACGTAGCCCGCAATCAGAGGCATGTCTCGGTCGTGCGGTTTCAGCGGTTCGAAGCGCTGCACGATCTTGTACGCGTCGTCGTAGCGATTCAGGAAAAGCAGGTCGTACGCAAGATAGTCTGGAGCTTCAGGATCGTTCGGCAGTTTCTCGATGACTTTGTAACCCAAATCCGCGGATTCCTGGTAATGGCCGGTGAAGGTGAGATAGCGTTCGCGCTCGCGCATGACTTGCGGGTTGTCGTTAATCGCGGGATCTGCAGCCGCTCGAGCTACCCAGACTTTGGCGATGGGCAAGGAGTGTCCAGGACTCTCGAGCGCGGAATTGATTCCCTCTGCGACTACCAGCGCATTCTTTGGGGCAAGCTGATGGGCTTTCTCGTAGTTCGACTGGGCACGGTCGTACTTATGGTTCGAAGTGTACAAGTCGCCCAAGGCGAAGTACGGAACGTAATCCTGCGGATAGAGTTCAGCCAGGTTGAGAAAATATTTTTCGGCATCAACCGGGTCTTTCAGATCGCGCGAGAGATAACCGAGAGCAGTCAAGGCAGCGTGATTGCCGGGATCCATCTGCAATGAATGCTTGTAGAGCGCAAGCGCATCCTCATCGCGGTTCAGTTTCCACAGCAAATTGGCGTAATTGAGCTCAATACTCACATTGTTTGGAGCCAGCGACATCGCTTCTTTCAGATCACGCTCGGCTGCAGCCGGGTCATTGAAACCGTCCTCAATCAAGGCGCGCAGACGCAGATAATCGGGGCGCGTGGCCTGATCAGTGCCAGGAATTTTGTTGAGCGCGGTGCGCGCATTCGCCAATTCCGTAGTTGCGGCCGCACCTTGCTCGACGCGGCGGTAAATTTCAGAAAGGCTCAAGTGCAGCGACACCGGATAGAGCGGGCCCTCCTGCGGAGCTTCGGGCAGATTGCGAATGGCGGCCTGGTATTCCTTGATCGCATCGTCGTTGTGGTCTTCGAGCGCGTCCATCTCAGCCCGGATCGCGTGCAGACGATAATTATTGGGATCGGCGGGTTCGGCGCGTTTCAAGTAATCAGAGGCTTGTTCGAAGCTGCCGGTATTCACCAGCGCCTGTGCGGCGCTCAACTGCAGAGGAGCGTCTTTCGGATATCGATTGGCAGCGCGAATGTAGGCATCGGCAGCTTCTTTCTTCTTGCCCGCTAATCCGTAGGTGTAGCCGAGTTCGGCGAGGGCATCGGGATTTTGTTGTACGGCTTTCTGCAGCGTGGCGATCGATTCGTCGAACTTGCCTTCATCGCGGTAATAAGCCGCAACCGCGCGCAGCACATTGGGATCGTTGGGAGCGCGATTCAGGGCCCTATCCAGATATTGCTTCGACGCATCCGTCTGATTGAGCTTTTGATAGGCGCGCGCGATCAACAACTCGGTGCGCGCATCGGGCTGAATTGCATCGGCGCGCTTGAGTAAGTCGAGCGCCGTCGTGGGGTCCGTGTTCAGCGCGAGCTCGCCTGAAAGTTGCAGATCGGTTGGACTCTTGGGATTGGCTGCCAGAACTTTTTTCAGTAAATCTTGCGCATCGGACGTGCGGCCCATCTTGGCGTAGGTTTGCGCTTCGCCGGAGAGGCCAGGGATGGAAGAAGGTTTGAGCTGAAGTCCGCGCTGATAGCCTTCCAAGGAAAGCGAATAGTTGTTCCCTAAACGCGCTGCATAACCGAGCAAGAACCACAGTTCGGCATTTTGCGGCGCGGAGTGCGCGGCGCGTGTGGCCGATGCGATGGCCGAAGGGTAATCGCCTTTTTGCAGGGCCTGATCAACCGCCCGTGCTTCGCGCGCAGTTTCTATTCCTGATCCCCATCCGATGCCGTTATTCTCCGTGTTTGTCGCCGCGCTATTTGACTTCTGCCTGGCGTGGCCCTTCGAGGGTTGATTGACCTCGAAGGTTTGCGCAGCCGCGGAGTGAGATATCGCGAGCGAAAGAAGAAAGGTGATGGCAATAGAAAGATGTTTTCCGCGCATGGTGCAGTGCGAGCGCGCCGCAACTTAAAATTTGTTTCTCCCGAATGCTTGCTGCGCTCGAACGCTCAGATGCCTTGCGAGTAGCAGTGGTTGGATTCAGAGCGGCACCTCATGAGGTAAGGCCACACGGCAGAAACAGTTGCCATCTAAACCAGCATGTCCCGCACCGTAGCAAACCTTAGTCCGAGTAGGTGAATCCAAGCGGGTGCTCACAATTGTGTGGGGAGGATAAACCACCGTGGAAACAGGCTTTCTCTCACGGCCAATTCCTTTGCGAGTGATTCTGCTGCTCGCGCTGGCGATCCATGGGCCTTTCCTGGCAATGGAATTGCCGCTGACCAATTCCTATGACGCCAACTTCCACGTATTTTTCGCGTCACATTACGCGCACAGCTGGTTCAATCCGTGGAACCCAAAATGGTTCGCGGGATTCTCGCAAACTACCTATCCGCCATTAGCGCACCAGTGGATTGCGCTGCTCTCCTTCGTCTTCGGACTGCACATGGCGTACCTCTTGGTGCAACTGGTGGCCATTCTTCTGGTGCCGGTGGGAGTTTATCGATATTCAAAGTTGTGGGTTGGCGAGCGCGCCAGCAGTTACGCAGCCCTGTTCAGTGTTTTTCTTGGAGCGCTGGCTTTTCTGGTTTATAGCGCGGGCCAGTTGCCGACCACACTTTCCGCCCCTTTGTACTTGCTGGCGATTCCCCATTTTTATGATTGGTCACGCAGCAGCGACGGCCGGGCGTTGTTAAAGGGAGTGGTGCTGACTCTCGCGGCCGGCGCGGTCCACCACGTAACACTGATCTTTGGCTCCTTGTTGTTTGCCGTTCCCGTATTGTGGCTGGCGGTGGTCGATCGCGAACGGCGCAGTGCGGGCTCGGTCATTTTCCGCGGCATGATTTTTGGGTTGGTGACGGCGGCAGGGCTCGCAATCGTGCTGCTACCTTACTGGCTGGCAATTATTCAGCATCCCATCAAGCAGATCCCGATTCCTCACGCCAGCCGTTCGGATCTGTTGCTGAACCTGACCTATCTCACCAACTACTTCTTCGTTCCATATGGAATGTTGATCCTGGCGCTGCCGTTCATCGCGATTTATGGCGCCAGGGACCGGCGGCTTCGGCCGCTGCTCTTCGGTTTTTGGATCACATTCATTTTCGGCCTCGGCGGGACTACGCCGATCCCAAGGTGGGTTCTCGGTCGCGCATTCGAGATTTTGACCTATGAGCGGTTCACGTTGATCGCGGCATTTATGGCGCTGCCCATCGTTGGCTTAATCGCCCAAACGCTGATTGACCGCTCTCCCCGCAAAGCGGCGGTGGCATTGTCTCTCGCGGCTGTGGTGACGTTCGTTCTGCCGATGGCGTGGATCGCGCTGAGCCCATTTTCCGCGAACGCAAGCCTGAACGTCGATGCCGTGGATGCGTTCCTCAACCGCGACGGGCATGATCGTTACCGATACCTCACACTCGGCTTCGGCAACGCGCTGCCAAAAGTTTCAACCTATACGGACGCGAACAGTGTGGATGGCGAATACAACTCCGCCCGATTGTTGCCCGAGTTCACGCATTACGGAACCGCACAGCTCACCAGCGCGAAATACTTCGGTACGGCGGGTATGGAAGCGCTGCGGATGATGTTGCGTCACGCCTCGCATTACGGACTGAAGTACATTTTCATTCACGATCCGTTTTACGAGCCCCTGGTCACCTTTGCGGGCTGGCAAAAGGTAGAGAGCTACGATTCCGGAAACATTACGGTTTGGTCGCGGGAAGATATTCCTCCGGCGCATCCCATTCCTTCTGACGCCATGCCCACGGCGCTTGAAGGACTGCTCTGGGGAACGCTTCCGATGGCGAGCAGCATTCTCGCAATCCTGTTCGCGTTCATGCTGCCAGATCGCACCCGTCTGCGCAGGGACATCTTGCTGCCATTTCCGGCGCACGATGAAGAAGCCACGCTGGTTCGGGAGGCGAAGTGATGAAATATATGCTTCCAATTGTGATCGGAATTATCACCCTGGTCCTCATCATCATTTCGTGGGTCCAGTCTGGCGGAGTGGCAAGGCATGAGATGGCGGCAGCCAATACACCCGAGCAAGCCGTGCGCCTGATGTTGTCCGAAATTCAAGCTCATAACTTCGACGCCGCATATTCCAGGCTAGCCGACCGCGACGACGTGGACAAAGAAACGTTTGTTCGCGAGTTCTCGGGCAGTTATGGAAGCCTGCTCACCTACGCGTCACTGCAGAGCTTTGATGTGTGGGGCCTTCATACGTCGGACCAGGAAGCGACGTTCCGCGCGAGTCTGCACTATTCCACGGCGGTCGGTCAGCTCGATGACGTGCGCGATTTGAAAGTGCAGAAAGTTGACAACGCCTGGAAAGTTTTCTGGCCCGTGAACAATGCCACCAAGCTGCCGCCGCAGGTGATTGCGACAAACTATCTTCGCTGGGACGTGGTCAATCGCGGGGCCGGCGATGAGTGGGGAGTGCAAGACGTCGACAGCCCGCAAGTGCGGATTCTCTCGATGAATCCGATTCAACGTCCCGATGGATTGACTCTGGTCGGCGAGGTCGTGAACGAAGATTCGGTCCCGGCGTTCATCAATATCGGCGCAACTCTGCTCGATTCCCACGGAAATGAAATCGCGCAGGAGAGCAGCTTTGACAAGATTGACCACACGTTGTTGCCGAAGCAGGTTTCGCCATACCGGATCGATTTCCCCGACATGCGAATGGAAAGAGTGAAGAGCGTTCGCATGGATGCGAAGGCTTTGCTGGTGAGCGCCAGCGCCGATCCGGTAATCGAAGTGACGCAGCAGAAGCTGGAGACCGACCCGCTGGGCAAGAAAGTCCTTAGCGGAGACCTGATCGATGAAGGCGGCCAAGTCGTCGACATTCCGCACGTGATTGCTTCGTACTACGACGCGAATGGCAAAGTGATTTGGGTCTCGGATGGCTATGTCGATCAACCGTTACTGCCGCAAGTCCCAGTTCCCTTCGCGGTTGATGTGCCGCCGGACATTGCCAAGGACGTGCACAGTTATCACGTGACGGTGAACTACTACAACCGGACTTCGTAGCGACGATTATGCGAACTTTGCGCACTGTTGCATTCATATTCCTGGCGGCGGGCAGTCTTGCGGCGTCGGAGATCCATCCGCCGGCGCAAGCGACGGCCGGCAAAGCAATAACCATCCAGACCAGCGGATCGGGCGATGCCACGTTTTATTTAATCGGCCCAGCCATTGCCAGCAAGAGCAAAGTCCAGGCGGGAAGCGACATTTCAGTCGATTCGGATGAACTGCAGCAGGCCGGGCGATATATTGCAATCCTGTGTGCCTCGGATGGATGCACGTCAGCAGACTTCTTCGTTACTCCGGCGGCTGCAAACAGGCTGAGCTTTCTGGTGCATCCCTCGCGCGTCCCAGTGGGGACTGCGAACGGAATCAGCGCGGTTGCTTTTGTTCACGATAATTTTCAGAACCTTGTGCTCAAGCCCGAGCCGGTGACGTTTAGCATCATGCCGAATAATGAAAAACCGGTCTCAGCGACGCGGCCATCGCAAAATGGCGTGGCGTGGGTGCGGCTGACCTCGGCAAGAAAAGAGGGACCGACCAAGCTGGGCGCGTCAATTGGGCATGCGGACGAAATTCGTGTAGTGGAGCAGGTCGCCGCTGACGCGTGTAATTTGCGCATCAAGGCAGATCGCGAAAAGAAAGACTTTGAAATCGAGACCGACCCCGTTCACGATTGCGCCGGAAATCCTGTGCCCGACGGCACGGTCGTGAGCTTCACGGAAAGCGACTCCGCGGGGAAAACCACTGTGGATGTACCGATCAAACGCGGAATAGCAAAGATTGACATGCCCATCGACGGCCGAGCAAAGATCACCGTGGCGTCGGGCGTGGTGACGGGAAATGAACTTGAGGTGAGCGGGCAATGAGGGCAACGTTGCTTCGATACGGTTCCGTTTTCGCCGTCATCGCGATCCTTTTGCTGGGCGTGGTGGCGTATCAATTGCGCGCCACGGCCGACGACGAACTGCCGCGCGTGCAGCTCAACGCAAACAATATCGGTCCGCGGCAGATTGAGGACCTCACGAGCAAAAGCGTGCCGCGCGACTACGCGTTGGCATGGCAGACGATGGAACAGGCGCTGAATCAGAACCAACCTGGTCTGCTCGATGGATACTTTACCGGATTCGCCAAGCAGGACCTCACGCAGCGTGTGAACTCGCAAATCAAATCCGGGCTGCACACCCGCTACACCGACCGCGGCCACCAGCTCGATGCCCTGTTTTATTCGCCCGCCGGCGATGCGATGGAACTTCGCGACCATGCGCAAGTGGATATTCAAGTTCTCGACGGCGACAAAGTTATCTATGACCAACCAGTGACGGCGGAATATATGGTCCTGATGACGCCGGGAGCCGATCGCTGGCTGGTGCGCCAACTACAGGCGGTAAATGGGACGAAACCGTAGACCGCGTCTAAGCAGCCACTCAGAGCTGTTGCCTCGCATCCAAAAATGAAGAGACGATTTCAGAGCATGAAAGGCCTTTCCGTCATTGTTGTCCTGGTGATTTTATTTTTTTTGATCACCAGCGGTTGCTATCACAATCCGGGAAGTCAGTCGGTAAAACTGCAGACCCTGCAGGATTCGGTGCGTATTCTCGCCGACTATCAGCCCTGGTTTGGCTCGCCTGACCACATTAACGTGGGCTATTCGACGCTCGATCCCGGCGAACTTCGCAAGCAGGTTCACAAAGCGAAAGAGATGGGAATTTACGCCTTCGCGGTCGATTGGTACGGTGACCGGCGGCCCTTCGAAGATAAGAGTTATGCACTGCTGCAGCAGGTTTCCGCGCAGGAGAATTTTCACATCTGTCTGATGTACGACGAAACGCAAGAAGACAACGGCCAGGCGACCGACGATGCGCTCAACGCATTCGACAAAGCGTACAAGTCATACATTGGCCCGAACGCGCCCGGTCATGATGCGTACGTCACCTACCAGGACCGGCCGATCATTTTCATTTTTCCCAAGCGCGGGCACACAGATTGGGACCGTGTGCGCGAGATGGTGAACCAGTGGGAGCATCCACCGATTTTGATTTACAAGGACACTCCGCCACCGCAGTACGCGAAAGATTTCGATGGTTATTATGCGTGGGTGCACCCGAGTCACGGATGGAAGGCGGACGGCAGCGACTGGGGCAAAGAGTATCTGGAAACCTTCTATACCAAGATGGAGAACGAGCCGGGAAAAATTGTCGTGGGCACGATTTGGCCGGGATTCAACGACACGCGAGCCTCATGGAGCTTGAACCGGCATATGTCACGGCGCTGCGGCGAGACGTTCGAGGACACGCTCAAGATTTTTCATCGCTACGACGATCCTGAACACCCCATGCCATTTCTGCTGATCGCCACCTGGAACGACTATGAAGAAGGCACGGAGATAGAAACTGGCGTCTCCGACTGTAAAGGCCAGAGCCAACTGGCGCAACAACAGCCACCGCAACACTGACCAACCTGCAACGCAGCTCTCACATCGAATTATGCCGGTTAGAAATACAGGAGTCCGTTCATGGAAACAGTTTCCACCAACAGCGCTCAGAACATGGAGCTGCTTTCGAAATTGATGTTTCAGGGCTACGGCTTTGACTTCTGCTCTCCGCGGGCGAATCTGGAAAATGCAATTCCGGAGCTCGACGAAATCTTCCAAATGAGCGAGAGCAGCTTCGGCGAGTTGGTGAAGCTGGCCGACACGCATCACGTAGCCGTGCGCGCGTTACGAGTTCTGGAGATGGCTGCCGCCGAACACGGAAAGAAGCGAGTTCAGGAGTGGTGCAGCGAAGCGCTGGAGTCGGAGGAACTGAGAGTCTCAAACGCAGTCGAGTGGCTGCATGCCATCGTGCATGCGCTGCAGGATTCCGGATGCGCGGTTACCGTGATCAAGTCTCTCGACCACTGGCCGGACCTGGGTTCTGATCTCGACCTTTACACCAGCGGCGCACCCGAGCGCGTGGTTCAGGTAATGCAACAAAAACTGCAAGCCGAGCTGGAGCCGCGGAGCTGGGGCGACAAGCTGGCCAACAAATGGAACTTCCAGGTGCCGGGATTGAATGAGCTGATCGAAATCCATGTGCGCTACCTGGGGCAAACCGGCGAGCAAAAACTCATGGCCGAGCGCGTGATCGATCGCAGCGTGTGGAAGGAAGTAAACGGCCGCGACTTCCCGGTTCCTGCGCCGGAGGAACGGGTCCTGATCTCGACATTACAGCGCATGTACCGGCACTTTTATTTCCGGCTGTGTGACATGGCAGATTTCGCGGCCCTGCTTGGAAGCGGTGCGATCAATTTTCAGGAACTTCGCAATGGTGCAGAACTGGGCGGCATTTGGCCCGGCGTTGCCAGTTTCCTGACCATCGTTTCGAATTACGTCAAGAGCTTCGGCGGCTCCATTTCCCTGCCGCGCGAAGTCATCGAAGCCGCGTACGCACCCGACCTCCAGGTCCAGTTCCGCGGAAATTTCCTGCGCGTCCCCATGAAACCGGCGGCTGGACTTTACGGATCCCAACTGCTCACTGCAGGTAAGCACGGCGACCTGCGCGCGATCTACCGTCTCCCGTTACTGCCTCCGCTGGCAGTTTCAGCACTGGTTGCGTTTCGGCTCACCGGAAGCGACAAGGGAGTGTGGTGATTGCGTTCTTCCTAGAACGGCGTACAGCAAATACCGGATGGCGAGAACCCTCAATTATCTGTAAGCTATTGATACGAATAGAGTTGTAGTCTGAATTAAGCTGCCAGCGCTAGATAACGGCCCCGGGAAACGAGATGAGAATCGCCCAAGTTGCGCCGCTTTATGAAAGTGTGCCTCCGAAATTTTACGGGGGAACCGAGAGGGTGGTCTCATGGCTGACGGAAGAGCTGGTGCGAATGGGACATGACGTCACCCTGTTCGCCAGCGGTGACTCCATGACTACGGCCAAGCTGGTCCCGGTGTGCCAGGAGGCCCTAAGGCTTTCACCAGAATGCGTCGACCAGATGGCTCACCATCTGGTGCTGCTGGAGTCTGTGCTTCGACAGAAGGACGAGTTTGATCTGATTCACTTTCATATCGATTACTTGCACTATCCACTGAGCCGGCGTGATCGTTACGTGCACGTGACCACGCTGCACGGACGCCTGGATATTCCCGACCTCGTGCCGCTTTACCAAATTTACGATGATATACCGGTCATTTCGATTTCCGATGCACAGCGTGACCCGTTGCCTCACCTCAACTGGCAAGGTACCGTTCACCACGGATTGCCGATCGACAGCTACAAGTTCCACCGGAAATCCGGCAACTATTTGGCTTTTCTTGGGAGGACTTCTCCGGAGAAAGGAATCGATCGCGCAATCGAGATCGCCAGAGCCGCAGGAGTGCCGCTGAAGATTGCCGCAAAGGTGGACAAAGTCGACCAGGAATATTTCGAGACCGTGATTCAGCCATTGCTGAACACGCAGAACATCGAATTCGTCGGCGAGATCGGATATCCGGAAAAAAACGAGTTCCTGGGAAATGCAGCGGCATTGTTGTTTCCGATTTCATGGCCTGAGCCTTTCGGTATTGTCATGATCGAAGCCATGGCCTGCGGAACACCGGTAATCGCACATCCGTTTGGGTCGGTACCTGAAGTCGTGGAAGACGGAGTCTCCGGTTACCTGGTTTCTGATGAATCGTCAGCAGTCGAAGCAGTGAAGAATCTTAACAAGTTGGACCGAAAACGCGTCAGGAAATATTTCGAGCAGCACTTCACCGCCGACCGCATGGCGCTAGACTATTTAAAGATCTACGAAAGAATGGTGACGCGAAAGAAATCTCCGCTCACCGCTTCCACTGGAGTTCTGAATTGGATGAAGCTACCCTCACCCAGCAGCAGTACTACATAGCGACAAAATCAGCTCCCAGTGATGATCGTGCCCGTGTTTTGAAATATGGCTCGATGTTCGCCATATTCGACCGGCTCGGCGACATCAGCCAGACGGGATTGGGCGAACAAGGCATTTTCTACGAGGGCACGCGATACCTGTCGGAAATGTCGCTGCGGCTCTGGAACGAGCGCCCGCTGCTGCTGAGTTCAACCATCGAGCCGAATAATTTCTTGTTCACGGCCGATCTGGCAAATCTGGACGTTTCCCGCGGCGAGTCCGTCGCGATCAATCGTGGCACCCTGCATTTGCTTCGTTCGCGTTTTCTCTGGCGTGATGCCGCTTATGAAGAGCTGGAATTCATGAATTACGGAATCGAGGCCTTGAGGGTTCCGGTTTCTATCTCGTTCGCGGCCGATTTCGCCGACATCTTCGAAGTGCGGGGAACTCCGCGCGAGCACAAAGGCCTGCAACTCGACGAGGAAACTGGGCAGGATTGTATCGTTCTCGCGTACCAGGGGCTCGATGGAATCACTCGCAGCACCCGCATTCAATGCGACCCCGCGCCGGAGCGAATCGTGGGTCCGATGATCAAATTCGAAGTGGACCTGAAACCGAAAGAGGCGCGGCGGTTCCACTTGAGTATGGAATGCAAGACGAACGGCGCGAGGCGCGTGGTTGCGTATCCTCAGGCCATGCGGCGGGCGTTCAGTGAAATGCACGCCTCCGCACAATCATTCCCGCAAATCCACAGCTCGAACTCACGATTCAACGATTGGATGAACCGCTCCCTCGCTGACGTGCAGATGATGACCATCGGAAACCGTGAGAAGAATTATCCATATGCGGGCGTGCCCTGGTTCAGCACAGTCTTCGGCCGCGATGGGATTGTGACTGCGCTCGAGACTTTGTGGATCGATCCTTCAATCGCCAAGGGAGTGCTGGAATTTCTTGCTTCTACTCAGGCCACCGAAGTGGATGAATCGCGGGAAGCCGAGCCGGGGAAAATCCTTCATGAGCAGCGGCGTGGAGAGATGGCGAATCTTGGGGAGATCCCCTTCGCGCATTACTACGGCAGCGTCGATGCAACGCCATTATTTGTCATGCTCGCGGGCGAATACTACCTTCGCACCGGCGACCTTGAATTGATCCAGCATCTCTGGCCGAACGTTCAGGCGGCGCTGCGCTGGATTGACGATTACGGAGACCTCGACGGCGATGGTTTTGTGGAGTACGCGGCGCACGGAAACAAAGGCCTGGTGCAGCAGGGATGGAAGGATTCGAACGATTCGGTTTTCCACGCCGACGGTTCGCTTGCCGTGGCGCCAATCGCATTGTGTGAAGTGCAGGGATATGCGTATGCAGCAAAAGTTGCGGGCTCACAATTGAGCAGCGCACTCGGCCAGGAGCACACTGCACAAGAACTGCAAGCGCAAGCTTCCGAGCTCCGAGAGAAATTCGAAGAAACTTTTTGGTGCGAAGAGCTTGGAATTTATGCCCTGGCGCGCGATGCCAGCCGAAAAGGAAGGCTCTGCCGTGTTCGCGCTTCGAATGCCGGACATTGCCTTTTTACCGGAATCGCGAGCGCTGAACACGCCCGCAGAACCGCGCAAGCATTGTTGGAGCACGATTTTTTCAGCGGCTGGGGAATCCGCACTCTCGGGTCGCACGAGGCGCGATACAACCCGCTCTCCTACCACAACGGCTCGGTGTGGCCGCACGACAATGCGCTTATCGCGAGTGGATTCGGACGTTACGGCTTCCGGAATCTCGCGGGAAAAATTATGCTTGCTTTGCTTGACGTGAGCAGCGCGATGGAATTACACCGTCTGCCTGAGCTTTTTTGTGGCCTCGAGCGGCGAATTGGCGAAGGCCCCACGCTTTATCCCGTAGCGTGCTCGCCGCAAGCATGGGCAGCAGCCGCCCCGTTTCTGCTGATTCAGGCATGCCTGGGACTCAAGATCGAGGGCGCACGCAATCGCGTGGTATTTGAACGCCCTTGTCTTCCGGAAGGAATCCCACAGCTTTCAATTCGAGGATTGCGCGTGGGCGAGACTTCAGTCGATCTATTTTTTGAGCGTCAAGCCGAAAACGTACGCGTACAGGTGCTCGAAAAACAAGGCGAAGTAGATGTAGTTGCAACGCTTTGAAGCAGAATTCAGAACTCCTAGTCTGCTTACAAGAAAACCCCTGAGAAGTTACTGCGATCACCGGATGGAACAGTCCTGAGCTGCCGCTTAGATTCAAAACAGGGAGCTTGGAGGCACACATGACCAGAAGAACGGTTTTGCTCGCAGCCGCTATGGTTGTGGCCTCGCTTGGGGCAGCAGCACAAAACAGCTCCTCCGGAGCACAAAATTCGCCGAATACGAACAACAGCTCGCAGCGTACGGTTACGGTAACCGGGTGTCTCAGCTCGCCAGGCGCGGGCGTTTATAAATTGACTGACGTGCAAGGCAAGAACTACACGCTGGCGGGCAACACCGACGCTTTGCGCGGGCACAGCGGTCAAGAAATTAAAGCCACAGGACAACAGCCGTTTACCTCTGGCACTTCGAGCAACGCATCAAGTGAAAACAGCGCCGCACCGTGGACCATTGACGTGACCCGAACCACGATTGTCGCGGCACATTGCACTTCCAGCAGCGGCTCTCAGCCAGATCCAACGGCCGCGGGAAGCTCGTCGAGCGCGGCATCTGGAGCACGCGATTCCGCTCAAGCGGCGACAACCGGTCAAGGGGTCGCAGGCGTCAAAAAAGTTGCTCTATCCGAACAATCAACCGGAAACAATGGTCAACTGCCTCAGACGTCCACCATTCTGCCCTTACTGGGATTGATTGGCTTGGGATCTCTGGTGGCCGGATTTTTCGCACGACGCTGATTTAATTTTTTATGCAGGTCCCTGGGACCAGCATTCGACGGCGACGCCACCTCACTCGATCTCGCCTCTTGGTGCTCAAACCGGCGCCATGGCGAACCGAAATCAGTTTCGAGAAATCTAAGCTGCTGGCCAGAAAGGCTGGCCCACGCCGCATTGCCTCCGTCCTGTTGCTCGCCACCGGAAGCATTCTGTGCACATACGTCGCCGGCAGCTATACCTGGATGTATGGCGAACAACGAAAGCTGCTGCGGGAATGGAAGGTGGAGAACGCCTCGGCGCCTGCCGATGGGACGCTCACTAAAATCGCCATTCCGCGGATCGGTCTGCGCGCCGTGGTGTTGGAAGGAACGTCATCGCACGACCTGCTGCTCGGACCTGGGCATATGAGCGGAACTGCTGCCCCGGGGACGGTGGGGAACGCCGTGATCGCCGGCCATCGCGACACTTTTTTCCGGAACATTCATAAGCTGCAGCGCGGCGATGCGGTTTACATTCTTCGCAGCGGGAAGCAGTTCCGCTACGTCGTCTTTCGAAAAATTGTAGTGGAACCGACGGACCTTTCGGTTCTGCGGAAGACGAACGATCGTGAGCTGACGCTGATTACCTGCTATCCCACACACGCCATCGGACCCGCGCCAGAGCGACTCATCATCGAAGCCAGGCTGAATGTGAAAGCCAGGTAGGACGCCGGTTTCGCGCTGTTATTCATCTTTTTCTCTCAGTAGCCAATTCTCATCAATTACATACTTAACTGGATAGATTCCGCATGTCACCATCGTTAGCATTGCAGATGAAGACAGGAAATGAGTTTGCCTTTGTGGCACTAAACGAGGATAAGCCAATGATAGCAAGCAGGGGCGCGTCACGATTTCTACCAGTGCTCGGCACATTGATCATGTTATTTGCGAGCGTGGGCTGGGCTGCTGCTCAAGTGAATACCAACAGTCAGACCGATATTGAAAAAAGAATCAAAGCTTCGGCAACGGTGCTTGACGAGATCATGGGCGTGAAGGACAAGGCCATACCCGACAAGATCATGGATAGCGCGAAGTGCGTGGCCGTAGTTCCAGATATGGTAAGAATCGCCATCGGCTTTGGCGGCGAGCACGGCCATGGTGTGGTCACTTGCAGGACGGCACACGGATGGAGCGCTCCGGCGCCATTCTCGATCACCGGTGGAAGCTGGGGTCTGCAAATTGGCGGCGAAGGTGTTGACCTGGTCATGCTGGTCATGCACAAAAGAGGAATGGATGCGCTGTTATCCAGCAAGTTTAAGATCGGCGGCAACATCTCTGGCGCTGCGGGACCGATTGGCCGAGAAGCGGGCGCCAGCACCGACATAAAGATGAATTCGGAAATCCTCAGCTACTCCAGAGCAAAGGGGATATTCGCCGGGATCGATCTGAGTGGCGCTAAAGTCTCCCAAGACCGCGATGAGACACATGTGCTCTACGGAAAAATGATTCCATTCGCTACGATCCTGAATGGCAAAGTCGCTCCCCCACAGGGAAGCGAGCCGTTTCTTGCGGCAGTGCGGAAATATTCGACGCAGGCCCGCGAGCAAGGCAGTGTGAACACTGCGGAAACCACGACGACCGCGCAAAAGTAATTTTGCACGTATTTTGGCAAGCCGGGTTCACGCCCGGCTTTTTCTTTTTGGTGATGGTTACAATTTCTGCAGAGACTGCCGGGAACTGAATTTCGCGACCACGGCTTCTTCGAACTCGAGTGCCCGCCGCTGGGCGCTGTGCTCGGCTAATACTCGTTCTTGCGCGCGACGCCCGATCTTGCGGACTTCATCCTGCGTGATGTTGTGCAAGTACGAAATAACCTCCGCGCAAGACCGCGCTAACAGGATTTCCTGATTCGGCTGGAAGAAGCTTTCTAATCCAGGCCATTGGTCCGAGATGATCGCGCTGCCGCATCCGGCCGCCTCGAACAAGCGCACCGAAGGCGAGTAGCCGGCTTCAACCATCTCCTTCCGAGTCAAGTTCAGAGTAAATAGAGATGAGGAATAAAAATATGGATGAAATTCCGGCTCCAGGTGAATGATCCGACGTACGTTCCTCGGCCGGGTAAAGCTCGCCGGATACTGCGGCCCTGCGAGAACAAATTCTTTCTGCGGCAGAGCGACAGCCGGATCGCAGAATAGCTCTTCGAGCTTGGCCTGGCGGTCGGGTGCGTACGTTCCCATATAACTCAGGTCGCACTTGTAGCGCGAGTCGGGTTGAAAGGAGCGATAGCGGTCGGGGTCGAAAGAACAATACAGCGAGACCGCATGCAGCCCGCCGAAACGCGTCTCGATTTCTCCCAGCATCGGGCCGCCGGTAAAACTGAAGTAAACGTCAAAACCTGGAACTTGGTCGCGCCGCAAATATTCGGTATCTCCCGCGCGAAGTTTTGAAATGGTGATCGGCGTATCGATGTCGTAGAAAGTCTTGACAGCGGCGTTCGAGGCCAACATTTCATCGATCGCTTGAATTCCATCCGGGAAAAAGGAACCGACCATCGCGACATCCGCGGCATTCAGTTCACGGCGAAGCAGGTTCAAAACATCATTCCATTGCTCATAAATATGAACACGGCAGAAAGGCGGCTCCGGCATGTCTCGGTTCGAGGCGTACCATTCCAGATCCCGTTCGAAAAAAACGATTTCATGTCCGCGAGCACGCAATGCACGGGCCAG